>JBOGTX010000329.1:0-3742 GCA_050695695.1 Chloroflexota bacterium | reverse complement strand
GGCGGGAGTCGGCTCGGCCCGACCGAACCGACCGCGCCAACCACCAATTCGGAGGAACCGCGCATGGCAGTCGAGACTTCGCCGCGATACCCGGCGTCGCTCACCCTGGACGACGTCTTCGTCGTCGATGCCGACGTCCACGCCCACGAGACGCCCGCCGAGATCGCCCCCTTCACCGATCCCACCTGGCGTAAAGCGGTGGAAAACGCGGCGCGCCTCCCCCGGCGCTACCTCGACGTGCCCGGTTTCGCCTCGGGAACCAGCGGCCCCTTGCCCGGCGCGGCCTTGCCTACCCTCCGCGGCGCGCGCGAAGAGATCGTCTGGACCGCCGAGCAGATGCGCCGCGAGCTCGACGCTTTCTCGATCGACGCCGCGGTGATCTTTCCGGACTTCTTCTTGAAGATCGCCGGCACGCCGAATCCGGACTACGCCGGCGCCCTGGCCCGCGCTTACCACCGCTGGATCGCCGAGAAGTGGGTCGACCAGGACAACGGCCTCTACGGGGTCCTCATGGCGGTCCATCAGGATCCCGCCGAGGCGGTGCGCGAGATCGAGCGCTGGGCCGGCCACCCTCGCTTCGCCGCGGTCTTCCTACCCACCTGCCAGGTCTATCCGCTCTGGGGGCATCGGCGCTACTACAAGATCTTCGAGGCGGCCCAGGCGGCCGACCTGCCAATCGCCCTGCACTCAGTCTCGGGTAGCTCCTGGGGCTTCCCGTTCAACCTGGAGCAGTTCATCAGCGCGCCGCCGGCCCACACCGCGTCGCACGTCTTCGCGATGATGTCGAACCTGATGAGCTTCCTCGAGCAAGGCGTGCCGGTGCGCTTTCCGAGGCTCCGGATCCTGTTCACCGAGGCCGGCCTGACCTGGGTGCCGTTCCTTCGGATGCGGCTCGACAAGGAGTTCAACGAGAACCGCCGCTCCTGGCCGTATTACGACGACGTGCCCAGCAAGTGGATCGACAAGATGTACTTCGCGACCCAGCCGATCGAGGAGCCACCGCGCGGTCAGGACCTGGTCGATCTGATTCGGATCTACAACGGTGACGACACGACGGTCTTCGCCTCGGACTGGCCGCACCACGACTTTGACCACCCGCGGGCTGCCTTCGAGCTCCCGCTCTCGGACGTCGCCAAGCGCAAGATCATGGGGACCAACGCCTTGAAGGTGTTCCCGAAGATCACCGTTCCGGCGAAGTATCGGTTGTCCGGCGCGGTCGAGGCGCTGGTGGGGTAATCGGCCCACCGTCGAGATCCTCGCCGATCCAGTGGCCCGGGCGGTTCGCGCCCGGGCAGCCGCGACTGGCCCGCGGCTGCAGGTCGAGCCGGCGGTTCCACGGGCCGTGCTCGGGCAACGGAGCGTTCCTTCGGAGGAGCCAGAACGTCTGGTCGCAGGCCGCGCACTTGACGAAGTAGCGTCTCACACGACGACCACGACCTGTCCGTCGGTCACCTTGACGCGGTATTGGCGGAGGCGAGCCCGCCGACGGGCCAGGCAGCGCCCGGTCGTGATGTTGAACTCCATGCCGTGCCAGGGGCAGACGACGATCTCGCCCTCCTGGACCCACTGGACGCGCCACCCGCTCGCCTCGGTCGCCATCACCGTCGCCCCCACGTTGCCCTCGCACAGCGGACCACCCTGGTGCAAGCAGTGATTCGGCAGCGCGTAGAGCTGCCCCTTGACGTTGAAAACGCCGATCTCCACGCCGTCGACCTTGACGATCCGCTTCGCCCCAACCGGGAGCTCGTCGACGCTCCCTACCACGTACTCAGTCAACCAACCATCCTCGTCTACCGACCTCACCGCCATTGTACAACAGCCGCGTTTGACGTGACTGCTATCATAGAGGTCCAACCTCAGCAGCGAGGAGTACGTGGCTTGAACCAGTTACCCTTTGATCAGCCAGGACGTTTCTATCGCGGCAACCTGCACACCCATTCGACGCGCTCGGATGGCAGGCTGAGCCCGGCCGAGGTCGTCGCGGCGTACCGCGACCACGGCTACGATTTCCTGGCGCTCACCGACCACTTCCTGGAACGATATCAGTTTCCCGTCGTCGACACCCGCGAGTTCCGCACCGCGTCGTTCACGACTTTGCTTGGCGCCGAGCTCCACGCGCCGCGAATCGAGCTTGGCGTCAACTGGCACATCCTCGCGGTCGGACTCCCGCTGGATTTCGCGCCAACCGGCGCGACCGAGACCGGGCCGGAGCTCGCCCGGCGCGCCGCGAACGCCGGCGCCTTCATCGGGATCGCCCATCCCGCCTGGTACGGACTCACCCTCGCGGACGCGCTCTCGATCGATTCCGCGCACGCGGTGGAGATCTTCAACCAGACCTGCGCGACCTACAACGACCGGGGCGATGGCTGGTCCATGGAGGACATGCTCCTCGCCCGCGGCCAACGGCTGCTCGCCTACGCCGCCGACGACGCCCACTTTTCGACCCGACTCGATTACCGCGCGGCGTGGATCCAGGTACGCTCCGAATCGCTCGATCCCGATGCCCTCCTCGCCGCGATCAAGGCCGGACACTTTTATTCCAGCCAGGGCCCGGAGATCCACGACGTGCGGATCGATGGCGAGCGCCTCCGGGTGATCAGCTCGCCGGCCCAGGCGGTCTACGTCGCCGGGCGCGCCGCGGCTGCCGAGCAGCAGGCCGGTCAGGGGATCGTGCGCAGCGAGTTCTCGCTTCGTCAGTTTGCCGGGTCCTACTGCCGGGTGACCGTCGTCGACGCGGCGGGCCGGCGCGCCTGGACGAATCCGATCTGGCTTGACTGAATCCGTCGCTCAGGGTGACAGGGCGAGCCCGAACACGCCGAGAACGATCAGCGCCGACGCGACGAGGCGATTCGCCGGGTACGGCTCCTTGAGGGTCCGGGCGCCGAGCAGCGTCCCGATGACGATCCCGATCTCGCGGGTGGGCGCGATGTAGGCAACCGGGCTGAAGGTGAGCGCGGTCAGCACGAGCAGGTAGGCGAGCGGCGAAAGAATCCCCGCCGCCAACAGCGCGACCGGGCGCTCGCGAATTTCGCGGATCACCATTGGGCGACGCCAGCGCAGCATGACCGGCGCATTGATCAGCGCCTGGCCGACGAAGATGCCGGTGTCAAGCACGATCGGCGACAGGTATGAAAGGGCGTTCTTGTCCCAAAGGCTGTAAGAGGCGATAATCACTCCGGTCAGCGCGGCCAACCGGGATCCTGGCTCGGTGAGCGAGTGAATCAGGCCGCGGATGGCGGATCGGCCGGTCCCCCGCGAATGGACGCCCAGCACGCCGACGACGATGATCGCGATCGAGACGGCGCCATACGCCGAGACATGCTCGCCCAGGATGAGAACGGCGCCCAATGGAATGAGCATAATGCCGGTCCCCCGCGCGACCGGATAGACGACCGAGAGATCGGAGCGCGCGTAACTCGCGTTGAGGAGACCGAAGTAGACCACGTGGAGACCAACCGTGACCGCGATGAAGATCAGGGCGCCCGGGGGAGGTGGTCGCGACCACGCGATCGCGATGGCGATCGGCAGATAGACCACCGACGCGATGACCGTGAACCCCCAGGTGAACGCGTAGGTATCGCGGCTTGACTTGGCGAGGTAGTTCCAGGTCGCGTGCGCGAAGGCGGATGCCAGGACCAGCGCCAGGGCAAGTAGAGTCATCGTGGCGGTATTGTAACCGAATGGCGTATTGATGATAGCGAGGGCGACGACCGGGGACGCGGCCTCACCCCCTGCCCCTCTC
>JBOGTX010000328.1:0-6077 GCA_050695695.1 Chloroflexota bacterium | reverse complement strand
GATCGAGGCGAGCGGCTATTTCCGCGACGTCGCCGTCCGACGCTACCTCTGGGAGGTGAGCTATACCGCGGACGACTACGTCGCCCTCCTGAGCACGTCCTCCTGGCACCGTACGCTGGGCGACGAGGCCCGGCGGGGCCTCTTCGAGCGAATCCATCGGCGGATCGAGGGGCGGCCGGAGCGCATGGTGAGGCCGTCCCTCCTGACGACGCTCAACGTCGCCAAACGCCGCTGACGCGAGCCCTCGGCTTCACCGGAGTCGGCGCGATGCGCGCGGTGGACGAGGCAGTACTCGGGGCACGATCACAGGCTAGGCGCGTCACGATGGACGGGCCTCGGCGGCGATCAGTCGCCCTCGTCCAGAAACGGCTTCAGTCGCTCGGCGAGGGCCCGGCTGCGCGACTCTTCGAGGACCATCGTGACGTGGTTTCCCGGAACGAGGCGGACCGTGACCTCGGCCGTCGTCAACTTTCGCCAGCCCAGCGTCGGATCGAAAGAGCCGAACAAAGGCTGTCGGCGCGCCCGCAGCAAGACGATCCGACCGGAGGACGGTGTCGGCCGATACGTCCGGAGCGCCTCGCACTGGGTGACCATGAAGGCTCGCAGGTCGAGGGATAAACCGGTCAGGTCGTCGAGAACGTCGTCTAACCGCACCCGATCAGCCCCCGGACGCGGACCACCCAGCCGGGCCAGCAGGTGCCGACCCCGGGCTCGAATGACTCGTCGCGATCTGGCAAACATGCGCCCGGGGCTAAGGCTCAGGAAATCGAGCAGCCAGTACGGCAGGTTCTCGGCGAATCCGGCGACCGTCGCGGCGCGCCAGACGACCCGATCGTCGCCGGCGCCCGGCGCCACTGTATCGACCATCGCCAGCAGAGTCACCCTCTGCGCGACGGCTTCAAGCTGACGCGCCATCTCGAAAGCCAGCACCCCCCCGAGCGAATGGCCAATCAGGCGATACGGGCCTGCGGCCTGTATCCCACGTAGCTCGGCGACGCACGACGCGGCCATCGCTTCGATCGTGGTCAACTCTTCTCCGGTTCGGTCGGTCCGGGCGCCGGGGAGCCCATGGACCGGCTGGTCTGGCCCGAGGTGGCTGGCCAGACGAGAATAGTCGGCCACGCCGCCGCCAAGCCCGTGAACGCAAAAGAGCGCCGGTCGGGAGCCAAGTGGCTGGATCGGGACGACCGACTGCCCGGCCGCATGATCGAAGTGCCGCCCGATCAGCCGGGCAAGGTGCTCGATCGTCACCTCCGGGAAAAGACGGGACAGCGCGATGGTCACTCCAAACCGCCGGGCCGCATCGGCCAGCAGACGCACGGCCAGCAACGAGTGTCCGCCCAGTTGGAAGAAGTCGTCGCGGACGCCGATTGGCCGGACGCCAAGCGCGTCCTCCCAGATGCGCGTTAGCTCGCGCTCGACCGGCCCCCTCGGCGCGAGGTAGGCGCGTTCGGAGTCAGGCCGGTTGAGCTCCGGGGCCGGCAGCGCCCGCCGGTCGAGCTTGCCGTTGAAGGTGAGCGGCAGGCGGTCGAGGGTCACGAAGGCGGACGGCACCATGTACCCGGGCAGGCTTTCGGCAACGAAACGTCGCAGCTCGCCCAACTCGGGCGCCGGCTGACCGCGCGGTACGACGTACGCGACGAGGCGTTCGCCGGTAGCGTCGCCGGTCCGCAGGTCGACGACGCTCTCGCGCACCTCGGGGTGCTGCTGAAGGACCGCCTCGACCTCGGCGAGCTCGACCCGTTGACCGCGGATCTTCACCTGCCGGTCCAGGCGTCCGAGGTATTCCAGGTTGCCGTCCGGACGCCAGCGGACGAGATCCCCGGTCCGAAACAGGCGGTCGCTGGCGTGGCCGGCGAACGGATTGGGGATGAACCTCTCGGCCGTCAGGTCGGGACGACCGAGGTAACCGCGCGCCAGCGGCGCTCCGCCGAGGTAGAGCTCGCCGGGCACCCCAATTGGCGACAGCTCGAGCCGACGGCTCGCCACGTGAATTTCGGCGTTGCGAATGGGCCGACCGATCGGAACGGTAGGGCTCGAGGCTTCTCCCTGGCCATCGAAATAGATGACCCCCGACGAGGCTTCGGTGATGCCGTAGACATTGACGAGGACGCAGCCCGGCATGCGGGTCTGGAAGCGCCGCCACAGCTCGACCGACAACGGCTCGCCAGCGGTGGACCAGTGGACGAGCGCCGGTAAACGGGTCCGGAGATCCTCGAACGAATCGAGCAGCATCCGAAGCAGCGAAGGCACCAGGAACATCCGCGTCACCCGATGGGCGCCGAGGGTACGCACCAGCTCCTCGGGATCGCGCAGCGCCTCCGGTGGGATCAGGACCAGCGGGCACCCCCGAAGCAGCGGCCCGAAGATCTCGCCGGTCGAGCTAACCCAGTTGAACGCCGTTTTCTGACAGGCCATCTCGCCGGGTTGGTAAGGGTAGGTCTCCCAGATCCACCGAAGCCGATTGATCACCCCGCGCTGGAGCCCGAGGACGCCCTTGGGCGCTCCGGTCGAGCCCGACGAGTACAGCACGTAGGCGAGGTCGTCGGACATTGCGATGGCCTCCGGATTGTCGTCCGCTTCTCTTTCGATCGCGTGCCCCACGGCGTCGAAACGCACCACCGGCGCCGAGATGGCCGGCAGTCGCGTGACGAGATGCGACTGACAGAGGACGACGATCGGCCTTGCCTCCTCGACGATGACGCTCAGTCGTCGCGGTGGCAATCCCGGATCGAGCGGCAGATAGGCGCCGCCCGCCTTCAGAATTCCGAAGATCGCCACGATCATCTCGATCGACCGCTCCGCGCACAACCCCACGATCGACTCGCGCCCGATGCCAAGTCGCCGCAGGTAGCGCGCCACCCGATTCGCACGTCGATTCAGGTCGTGGAAGCTCAACCGCGAGTCGACGTCGACCAGCGCCAGCGCGTCCGGCGTTCGCTCGACCTGTTCCTCGAACAACTTGCCGAGACCCCGCTTGTCCGGGTCGTCGACGACGGTTCCGCTCCACTCGCGCAGCCTGGCGAGTTGCCGGTCGTCGAGGAGCGGCAGCTCCGAAACCGGCGATGCAACACTCGAGGGCAGCGAACGAAGCGCGGTCTCGTAGCTCGCGACCAGTCGCTCGATCATCGCCGGACCGAACCGAGCGGTGTCATATTCGAAGTACCCTTCGATCACCTGGCCGGTCGCCTGAAGCGAAAGCGTCAGATCGAACCTTGCCGTCGCGGGATCCACCGGGAACGACGCGACCTCGATCCCCGGCAGGGTGAGCGCCTGATGGAGGGCCTCCTGACACACGAATTGGACCTGAAAGATTGGGGTCCGACTCGGGTCTCGCTCCCCCTTCAATCGCTCGACCAGGAGCTCGAAGGGAAACTCCTGGTCGTGCAATCCAGTGAGCACCGCCTCGCGGACGCGCCCGAGGAGATCGCGCACCGTCGGATTATCCGCGATGCTGGTCCGGACGACGAGCGTGTTCAAAACGGGTCCGAGCATCGCTTCGATCTCGGTCCGACTCGGCCGTTCCGCCGTTGCGCCGACGACGACGTCGTCGTGCCCCGAATAACGAGCCAGCAACATCTGGAACGCCGCGAGCAAGGACGTGGAGAGCGGCACGCCCTCGGTCCGACTCAGCTCCTGGAGGGCTCGCACGACCTCGATCGGGATCGTCACTCGGCGCCGCGCGCCCTCGAACGTTCGCACCGTCGGACAGTGGATCGTCGGCAGGTCAAGCGACGCGGGAGCGTCGGCGAGTCGCCGCTCCCAGACGGTCGCGTGTTGCTCGGCGGCTTCACTGCCGAGCCAATCCCGCTGCCAGGCGGCGAAGTCGGCGTACTGTGGCGAGGGAGGGGGAAGCGGCGAAAGCTCTCCGGCCGCGAAAGCCGGGTAGAGCGCGGAGACTTCCCGAAGGAGAACCCGCATGGACCAGTCATCGGCGATGATGCGGTGCCACTCTAACAGGAGGACGTGATCGTCCTCGGCCAGCCGGATCGTGGACAGCCGAATCAGGAGCCCCCGAGTGAGGTCGAATGGCTGGCGGCCCAGATCGGCGACGACCGCTGCCGCGCGGGACATCCGCTCCGAGTCGGCGATGCCGCTCAGATCGACGACGGACAACGGGACGACGAGCCGGGGCGCGACGACCTGAATCGGTTGCCCGGCCACGTCCCTGAACGAGGTTCGCAGAACGTCGTGCCGTCGGACAACCTCGTTGACGCTGCGCTCCAGGATCCGGACATCGATTTGCCCCCGAAGCCGAACTGCCAACGATTCGTTGTCGGCCAGACCGGGACGCTCGATCTGATCGAGGAGCCAGATGCGCTGCTGCGCGACCGACGTGGGGTACACGCTCGCCGGATCGCCGTCAACCGGATCGACCGCACGAGCGCCGGGCGCGGCACCGAATCGCGGGACGCGATCCATCAATCCTCCAGCGGTCTTGGCGGGCAGGGCGGACTGTGCCGTCGTCGACGAGCAGTGGCCTCATCGACGGAACGGGGCGGCCGTCCACAAGCCATGATAACTGCCTACCTGGCTACCGATTAGACAATCTCTTCGCGCGGTGCGTTGACTTCATCGTCAACAAAACGGTAGATTACCTTCACGCCGAACCGTCGCCTTCGCGGGCCGAAAACCCGGAGGCGAAGCGATCGGAGACTCGGTGCTGGCGCGCGAGAGCAGCGTGGACGTTCATCCATGCAGCGGAGGAGGGATAGCTCGATGAAGGCATTGCGCATCGTTGGCGAGCGGCAGATCATCGTTCGAGAGAAGGTGGATCCGCGACCGGGTCCCGACGACGTGATCGTTCAGATGAAGGCCGCGGCGATCTGCGGCAGCGACCTGCACCCGTTTCGACACCCGCGTCCCGCCGACCTCGAAGGCGATCTGATCCCGGGGCACGAGCCTTCCGGCATCATCGTCGAAGTCGGCTCGGACGTCCGGGGCTGGTCGGTCGGCGACCGGGTTGTCGTCTACTTTCGGCGCACCTGCGGCGAGTGCCTGTACTGTCGGACCGGCCACCGCAACGTCTGCTCTCATCGCCGCTCGTCCTACGGGGTCGGCGCCGATGGCTCGGATGCCGACTACATGCAGGTCGAGGCGCGCTCGCTGATGCGGCTTCCCGAGGATATGGGCTTCGTGGATGGCGCGGTGATGGCCTGTCAGGCCGGCACGGCGTACTATCCGCTCTCGCGGCTCCAGGTCAGCGGACGCGACGTGCTCGCGGTATCGGGGCTGGGTCCGGTGGGTCTGCTGGCGACGATGTTTGCCACCGCGATGGGCGCTCGGGTCGTCGGCATCGACCCCTCGGCCCCGCGGCGGGGTTTGGCTGCGAAATTCGGCGCCGCCGATACCCTGGATCCGTCGGCCGGGCCGGTCGCCGACCAGCTTCACGACCGCTATCCCGACGGCGCCGACAAGCTGATCGAGACCTCCGGCTCGAACGTCGCTCACGCGGTGATCGGCGACCTGCTGAAGCCGCTCGGCCAGGCGGCGATCGTCGGGCTTGGCTCCAACGAGTTCAAGATCCCGCTGATGCGCCTCGTCCACCGACAAATCACGCTGTTCGGCACCAGCATCTATCCAGACACCCAGGTCGACGAAATCTGGGAATTTCTCCGCCGCCACGAGCTCTCGCTGAGCTCGGTCATCACCAACTACTTCCCGCTGTCCGACGGACCACAGGCCTTTCAGACCGCCGATACCGCGACGACCGGCAAAGTGTGCTTTCGCTTCGATTGAGAATTCCAGCCAATGCCAATCTCCGGCTTGGCATTGGCTGATCCAGCGGAATATTGACGTGGCTGGTCGCGCGTGCCACAATGCAGCGCGGTGGATCAATATATTGCATCCGGTACCGAAGTATCGAATGACGTGTGCGGGAGGGTTTCCGGTCATGATTACGTCCGGTTTCAGCCGGCGTCGTTTTCTCCTCGGTAGCTTGGTCGGCGCCGCGGCGCTGGTGAGCGCCTGTAGTAGCCAGCCGGCCGCGGCCCCAACTTCCGCGCCGGCGTCTTCGTCGTCGGCACCCGCCGCGGCGACGTCCGCGCCGGCCGCCGCCGCGACGTCCGCGCCGGCCG
>JBOGTX010000327.1:0-2486 GCA_050695695.1 Chloroflexota bacterium | reverse complement strand
GCCCCCAGAATTCCGTTCTAGAATAGCACACCGGAGGCTGCTTGCGGACGGCGCTAGAATGACGAGGAAACATGCGCTTTGGGGAGCGCATGGCGAACCTCTCTCCCGGCCTCTCCCCGGCGCGGGGAGAGGAGCTACCAAGGTAGATCCTTCGTTGGTCGTTCCTGCTCTCCCCGCGCCCGGCGTGTGAACGCCCCGGCGTCTGGGATAGAGAGCAGGACAGGGTGAGAGAGGTCTCCCCGGCACCGCCCAGCCGAAATTCGGGATGCGTCGTGTTTCCGCATCATCCCACGACGACCGCGACGCCGCCCGGATTCACCCAGGCTTGCTGCATCGTGTTGGCGTCGACGAGCTCGGTCTTGCCCTGGCCGCTGTCGTTCACGACGAATCCGATCACCTGATTCGTCTGGGTGTCGCGCACCACTCCGGTCACCGTCACCGCGTGGTTGTAATCGCCGTTGCCGTAGTACTGCGACTCGTTCCAGAGCACGCCGGCGTTGACCGAGAGGATGACCTGATCGCCGGACTGGACCTGGCTGGCCAGGGTGTCCAGGGTGCCGTTGGTCTCGGTTTGCGCCTGGAGCCCGTAGTCGTTCAAAATCTCCGCCTGCTGCATCGGCGAGGTCTCGCCGCCCGAATCCGACGAGGTCGCCAGGTCGCACTCGCTATTCGCGACCGCGTGCGACACCACGTCCGACTCGGTCGCGTTGATCCCGTGCTGAAGGAGCACGTCCTGAATCGAGACCAGCCCGCAGTCGTCCTGGAAATCGTAGGTGTTCTTTCCCTGCAGGTGATTGAACCGCTCGTCGTTCAGCCAGTTGCCGTAGACCGTGACCTCGGTGCCGTTGGGAAGGGTATCGGTCTGGACCGGCACCTCCGGGATCTGGGGCTGGTTCAGGTCGCTCGGGAGCTCGCTCTGGAAGGGAGTGGTCGAGTAGAGATCGGACACTTCTTACTCCTCACGCTCGAATCATCCGACCGAGGAGGCGCTTTTTTCGATTCTTTCCTTCGGTCACCTATTCAACGAGGACGAAGCCTGGGATGTTCCAATCAGTTTTATCAAATAGCCTCGACGACGAGAAGACGACGTGCTCCCGATCCGGCCCGGCGGCGGGAAGTGCACGCCCGCGTCGAGGGTCTCAGTATATCACTCCGATGCAGGCGATTCACTGCCAGATCGTGGCTGGGTGGATGATTCGGGTCGCGGAAGGTAAGCCTGGCGCCTGGACGGCCGTCGCCGCGGTTTGCCTCTGGGCAGGCATCGTGATACAGTCTCGACCATCCCAATGACGTCGCTCGGTTTCAGTCGCGGGTCACAGTCGTGGATTCGCCGGTCGGAGCACCCGATACCACGATATGAGTCGGGTGAGTTCGAGCCACCCGCGCCAGTGGCCCGGGCACGGGTCAGCGGTCCGGGGCACGGAACGCGGGAAGACGTCGCATTTCTGCTCAAAGAACGCGGAGGAAAAGAAGCCATGCGCCTCACCGAGCAACAGATCGCCTACTTTCGCGCGTTCGGGTTTCTGAAGTTTCCCGGGCTCCTGGCCGATCAGATCGACGAGGTCGACCGGGGGTTCGAGGGAATCTGGGAAGCGCGCGGGGGCGGACACAACGGTCAGCCACACGACGGGAAGGCCCGGTCGTGCATCGTGCCCTTCATCGACCAGAGCGAGCGCCTTTGCCGGCTGATCGACGACGCGCGGGTCGTCGGCATCGCCAGCTCGCTGCTGGGCGACGACTTCAACTACTCCGGCAGCGACGGGAACTACTACGTTGGCGATACCAACTGGCACTCGGACGGCTGGCGTCCGCCCGACGGCTACGTCTACCTGAAAATGGCAATCTACCTGGATCCGCTGACCCGCGAGACCGGCTGCCTCCGGGTGATCCCCGGGAGTCACCACCCGGGCGACTGGTTCGCGGACCTGCTCCAGGAGAAAGGGCACCTGCGCCAGAGTGAGGATTGGCTCGGGATTCTCGGGCGCGACGTGCCGGCGGTCGCCCTCGAGACCAGGCCGGGGGACCTGCTCGTGTTCAATCACAACACCAAGCACGCCGCCTTCGGCGGCAACACGCACCGGCGCATGTTCACGATCAACCTGAGCCAGCGCTACCGCGACGCGGACCTACCCTTGCTCCGAGACAACGTCGGCTCGCTGGCGCGCTTCTGGATCGATCGCGCCTACGGCGAGACGATGATCTTGACCGCCGGCCCCGAGCGTCGACGCCACCTCGAGCAGATCATGGCCAACGACGGCCACCTGGCCGAGCTCACCCGGCAGGCGAAGCTGCGTATGTCCGAGCCGGCCCGCGGGTAAGATATCTCGAGGATCCCGGGGCGCGGCCCGCGCACTCGCGGCGCCGCTGCTCCGACAGCGCGGAGCGCCGTGATTGGACTGACGATCGTCTAAACGTTCGTACGGGCGGTGCATCAATCGCCCGTACAGACGGCCTAGCGTCCGCTTGCCCAGCAATCCGTGCATCGC
>JBOGTX010000326.1:0-4073 GCA_050695695.1 Chloroflexota bacterium | reverse complement strand
AGCGCAGGGTCCTGGGCGACCATCGCGCCGGCGGGCTCGCGGGCAAGGGCCGTCGCGTGCCGGATCGAGGCGGGGCGGGCGGCTAGCTCGACCGCCTCGCCCGATCCTCCCGCCTGGGCGAGTCGAGCCTCCCAGTCCGCCAATTGATCGTCCGTCGGCACGACGCCGCGACGAGACCGTCGCTCCCCGAGCCGAAGCTCCTTGAGGAGCGGCGAGAGTTGGCGCCGCTTCGACCGTCCTGGTGCCACCAATCCGCTCCCTACTGCCGGCTGAAGCCAGTGTGCGCGAGCTCAAGGGTCTCGACCGCGACGGAATTGGCATCGGACCGAAACTCCGGGCCCTGCCACTTGACCGGGTAGGCGTGCTCGAGATCCCAGCGGGCCTTCGGCTGGGCCACGCTGTCGCCCTTGTTTTCATAGAGAATGATCGATACCGCCTTGGTCTGGATTTGCCCGGCGATGATACTGGCGTACCATTTCCAGAGATCGTCGGTCTCGACCCAGCCGCGCTTCAGCGTGACGTTCGAGAACTTGGTGCGCCCGGGAAGCTTGTGGACGTAGTCGTTCAAGCCTCCCTCCTCGTATTCCATCACGTCGGTCTGAGCGCTGAGGCCAGAGCACTCGGCGAAATAGGCGCTGGTGACGCCAGCGATTTCCACCCAGAATTTCGCGCTGAAGAACGGGTCGGCGATCGCGTACTGCACTGCCATGTTCTATCTCCAGTCATGAAAGCCGGATCTTCGGCCGGACCGCGTCGGCGAGGGCGCGGCCCCAGATCTCCGCCGCCTGCTCGTCGGACAGCCGCGCGAGCTCGAGGCTAAGCTGAAGTCGGACGTCCCGGATCTCGCGTCCGTCGGTCCGGCTCGCCAGCGGGCCAAGTAGCCGTTCGCAAACCGCGACTGCCTGGAGCGAAATGGTATCGAGCCGTTCGCGCTCGCTTCGAGCGATCGGCCGCCCGCTACTCGTCGTGTAGTTTCGCACGAGTCTGCCGACGGTTAGCTGACCGCCGGAGTCGGTTGACCGGCGTGCCAGGACGAGGCGCTCGGACGCCTCGGCCTCCGCCTCGCTTGCCTCGTTTTCCCGCGGTCCAGTTGTTCTCGCCCCGGCTTGCGACTCCTGGCGGACGTGCACGAGCTCGTGAACAAGCAAAGCCTGCCCTCGCTCGGTGGAAGGCTCGAACCGCCCCTGGCGGAAGAAGATGTCCTTCCCAACGGTGAATGCCTCGGCCCGCAGTCGAGCCGCCGTTTCCATCGCCCGCGCGCCAGTGTGGATTCGGACGTCCCCCGTGCCCCCGCCCACGAACGGCTCGAGCGCTGCCCGCTGGTCGTCGCGCAGCGGCACGCTTGGATCCTGCGCGGCCACGAACTCGCGGGCCGCGGTCGGAGCCATCGGATCGCGCTCGGTCGCCGGGGACGATGCCAGGCTCGGCGCCGGCGGAGCCGGCGCGACCGCGCGCCGTCGGTAACGGACAAGCGCCAGGGGTTCCGGTCCGCGCTGGGTCGCGGCCATCAAGCGCGACCGCAGGTCGCCGACCGGCGCCGCTCCGGCCATGGAAGTCTCTCCGGGCGCCATCGTGCCGGTCAGCGACCGTCGGACCGTCAAGCTGGAAATGGCCTCGAGAATGGGGGCGATCGGTAGTGGCTCGGCCCTGACCAGCGGAGAAATGATTCCCTCGGGCCCGTCCACCCTCGATGGCGGCCGCGGTCGTTGGCTTGGATTGCCCGGCACACTCACCTCGCTTATTCCCGTTCGCGCGCGATGACGAGATCATCCAGCATCAATCTCAGCACGCGCTCGTAGAGTGCGGCCGGATCGATCGCCAGCGGAGCGGTGGCGCCGCCTCCGGACTGACCGTTCGACGCGGCGACCGGGCTGAAGAAAGTTTGCGCGGTGGCGAGTCCCTGGGTGACCTCGGAGACCAGCGTCTCCAGGTGCGGCAACTCTTCGGTTGTGGCGACGATGGCGTCCGCGACCGGTGGAGTCGGTCCGGCCGCTGAGAACGGCTCGTCGGCGACCGTCACGTTCGATGTGATCTCCTGGATGTGGACTGGCATTACCTTGACCTCCGGCGGTCATGCGCCACGCTGACGACGGGCGGCCGCCGCGCCTCCATAGTTACGCGTGACCCACCCCGGATTTTGTCGGCCGTTTGCCTGCCCCAAAAACGCGGGGTGGGTCATGACTGGTCATCGCCCGCCGCTGAGCTGCTTGTTGATCTTGCCGATCTCCTCGACCCAGCGGCGGCGATCCGCGTGCTCCAGCCCCAGGATGTCATCCAGGGGCCAGTGAAAATGGTAGGCGATGTAGGCTACCTCCTCGTGGAGACGCTCCGGGGGGTAGCCGATCATCCCCCCATGGCGGCCACCGTGTCCACCTCGAACTTGTGCCCACACTCCGGGCAGGTGGCCGAGACGTCGGTGCTGGCATTCTCGTTGATCCGACGATAGAGTGTTTGAAGGTACGCCAGATCTGCCGAGAAGATGCCCTCGACGATGCTGGGATTGATGTCGGACACCGTTCCCAGCTTCGTGATCACGCGGGAGAGCAGGATGATCGTCAAGTAGGCCTGGTTCGACCGCACGCGCGGGTCACGCAGCGGCGCGATCTCGTCCATCGCGGTAGCCAGACGCATCGTGCCCCGCTTGTGCAGAGTACCTTCCTTATCAACGTATCCCTTCGGCAGCACGAACTCGAATTCCGTCTGCAGGCTCTCCCCCCGTGGACTCATTTAATGCGCTCCAGGCCTTCATGAGCGATCTCGAGCGTTTCGACGATCACCTCGCTGCCGCCGGCATTCATCCCGCTCGCTTCCCACTTGCAGGGCCAGCCGCGTCGGAAGTTGTAGCGCACCACTTCGGATCCATCCTCGTTGTACCCGACAATGGAGCCGTCCTTGCGCTCGGTCTCGACCTTGCCGTCGATGATCTTCTTGCGCCACTCCCAGAGGGCGAGGTTATCGGTGATCCCGCGCTTCAGGCTAATGTTGGCCCACTTGAGGTTGCCGGGGATCTTATGGTAGATCGTCTGGCCGTCTTTGCCCTGTTGCTTATACTCGATGACCTCGTTCTCGTTCGAGAAGCCCTCGGCTTCGCGGAAGACGGCCTGCTGCACGCTCTGGACTTCGAGCGCGAAAGACCATGCCGCGATTGGATCTTTGGGTTCGGGCATGTCGTGCTATCCTTTCCCTTTCGTCAACAAATTGGTGGACTACGCCGCGGCCCCGCCGGTCGGCAACTGGCGAACGCGGAACACGACGAACTCGGCCGGCTTCACCGGGCAGATACCGACCTCGATGATCACCATGCCCGCGTCGATCACGTCCGGCGGATTCGTCTCGCTATCACACTTGACGTAAAATGCCTGGTCCTGGGTTGCTCCGAAGAGCGCGCCATCGCGGTACGGACGCAGCAGGAACGACGTGATGTCGCGCTTGAGCTGCTGCCAGAGGCTGAAGTTGTTTGGCTCGAACACGGCCCACTGAGTTCCGAGCTTGATCGACTCTTCGACGTAGTTGAAGAGCCGTCGCACGTTGATGTACTTCCAGGCAGCGTCGCTGGAGAGGGTGCGCGCGCCCCAGACCCGGATGCCGCGCGTGCCGAAGGTTCGAATGCAGTTCACACCCTTTGGGTTCAGCAGTCCCTGCTCGCCGTGAGTGATCTCCTGGGCGACGTCGACCGCGCCGCGAACGACTTCGTTCGCGGGAGCCTTGTGAACGCCCCGCTCGGAGTCGGTGCGCGCCCAGATGCCGGCCATGTGGCCGGAGGGCGGAATCTCCAGCAGATGCTTGCCCGATGGATCGAACGGGTCCAGGACCTTGATCCAGGGGTAGTACAGGGTGGCGTATGAGGAGTCGATGCCCAGCGTCGAGCGCCACTCGCTCATCGCTTGCGGGTCCAGATCGGGAGGCGAGTCCAGGATGGCTACGCGGCCCATCATGTTTTCGCAGTGGTCCTTGATGGCCACCTGCAGGCCGATGATGCCGTCGTCCGTGACCTGACCCTGCTTGTAAGCGGCCATCAGGTCCGGCACGCAGACAATGGTCACGTCCTCAATGGCCTCCAGGCCGGCGATGCC
>JBOGTX010000325.1:0-1506 GCA_050695695.1 Chloroflexota bacterium | reverse complement strand
CGAAGCTCAGCCAGCTCGCTCGGGCGGAAAGCTGTCTTCCGTCTGGTGTCCATCATCTCATCCCCGCTCATTCGATTATACTCAAAGAAGCATTTGCGGTAGACGCTCGCGGGAGGGCAGCGAATGATTCCGCTCATCGAAAGGCACCACGCCGAGATCGAAGCGTTGTGTCGTCGGTTCGGGGTGCGTCGCCTGGAAGTCTTCGGATCCGGCGCGACCGGAGCTTTTCGAGACGACACGAGCGACCTCGACTTTCTGGTCGAGTTCGCGCAACCGACAAGTCGCGGGTATGCCAATCGGTACTTTGGATTCCAGGAGGCGCTAGAAACCCTGCTCGCGCACCCGGTGGATCTCGTCGTCTCCTCCGCCATCGAGAACCCGTACTTCCGACAGTCGGTCGATGAAACCCGGGCGCTGCTCTATGCGGCGTGAGGCAAAGACGTACCTGTACGACATCGCCCACGCCGTGGAGCTGATCGCGAGCTTCACCGCGGATAAGACGTTCGATCACTTCGCTGGCGATGCGATGCTGCGCGCGGCCGTCGAGCGTGAGTTTGAAATCGTGGGCGAAGCATTATCGCAGTTGGCGCACGTCGACGATTCGGTCGTCTCGCGAATCAGCGAATATCGTCGGATCATCGCATTTCGCAACATTCTCGCCCACGCCTACGCCCGGATCGACGACCGGATTGTCTGGGATATCGTCGAGTCCAAGCTCTCGACACTCCGCCGCGAGGTGGCATCGCTGCTACAGAAGGAATGACCTCGAGGTCGGTCGCCCGAGATCGTCGAGAGCGGGGACAAGCCCCCGCGCTACCGGCTGGATGAGCATTCGCTCGATTAGCCTCGGAACTGCTCGCGGCTTCGCCGCCCCCTATTCGCCGACTCCCAGATACGTCCCGTCGACCCCATCGGCCTGAAATCCGTCGACGCCGCTCGCAAGCAGGCGGTTGATGTCGTCGCGCGCGAGCTCCTGGTGGGCGTGGGCCGGGTAGCGAAAGGTGTTGATCGCCGGAATGACCAGCGCGCCACGTCGGTGCAGGAGGTCGATCAGCGCCTCCGGCAGATCCTCGGGCAGCCCGAACCAGAACTGGCCGGCGAGTGGCAGGTCCTCACCCGCCACCATCTCGGGCGCGATCCGTTGCATGACCAGCTCTTCGAGGTATTCGCGGGCGAGCGGCTGGAAGGAAAGCGACATCGCGGCGTGGGTCAGGCCGCTCTCCCGGAGCAAGGCCGCGATCTTCACGAACCAGGACGCCGAGGGGCTCGGCGCCTTGAGGTCCAGCATCACCCCGAGTTGCAGCTCCCGGCAGAGATCGAGGGCCGCGGCGAGGCTCAAGATTGGCTGGTCACTTGCTCGATAGTGGATCTGGCCAAGCTCGGCCGCCGAGAGATCGCGCAACGACCGATCGACGCCACACAGCCGGCGCAGGCTGAGCGACCCGTCGTGAAAGAGCACCGGCTCGTCGTCCCGGGCGGCCACCACGTCCAGCTCGACCATGTCGT
>JBOGTX010000324.1:0-4544 GCA_050695695.1 Chloroflexota bacterium | reverse complement strand
CCATCTCCGATGGAGAGGGGCAGGGGGTGAGGCCACGGCCCACGCGGGAGGACAACAAGCATGACCCAGATCAGCGCGCTCCACGTCGCGCAGGGAGCATTGATCCTCGGAATCGAGCTCGTCGGGCCGGCGCTGGTGGTGATTCTGGCGGTCGGCATCGTGGTGAGCGTCTTTCAGGCGATGACCCAGATCAACGAGGCGACGCTCTCGTTCGTGCCGAAGCTGGTCGCCCTGGGGGCGCTGCTGGTGATCCTCGGCCCCTGGATGCTCCAATCGGCGGTGGCCTACACCGTGACCGTCCTGTCGCACCTCTCGGCGGCCGTCGGCTGATGGACGTCGTCCAGCTCTTCCAGCCGACGACCATCACCCTGTTCCTGCTGGTCGCCCTCCGGACGACCGCGGCGATGGCGGTTGGGCCGCTGGCGGCCTGGCCGGGGGTGCCGCTGCCGGGGCGCGTGTTCGTCGGCCTGGGGATCGCGCTGGCGATCGCGCCGGTCGTGCCGACCTCGGTTCCGGCGGCTCAGCTCCAGCTCGATCCCACCGAGATGCTCCAGGAGCTCGCCCTCGGGCTTTTCTTCGGTGTTGCCGCCACCCTGCTCGTCTCGGCCCTGCAACTCGGGGCCGGGCTGATCGACTACCAGGCGGACTTCACCTTCGGATTCAGCCTCGATCCGATGTCCGGCCACCAGAACGGACCGATCGAGCGTTTCCTGATGACCTTCGCGGCGGTGCTGTTCTTCGATCTCGATGGGCATCACCTGTTTTTGCTGTCGCTCGACGACCTTTTCCGGATCGTGCCGGTCGGGGCGACGCCCCAGCTCGCCGGCCCGGAGGGCGTCGCCTCCTTCTTCACGGCGGTCGCGGTCGCGGCGCTGGCGATGGCGCTGCCGATCGTCACGCTGCTCCTGCTGGTCGACATCACCCTGGCAGTGCTGAGTCGCGCCGCGCCCCAGTTCAACCTTTTCGCGGTTGGCCTGCCGGCCAAGGCCGGGCTGGTGCTGGTGGCGCTGGCGCTGCTGCTGCCGGTGACCGCGACCCAGCTCGAATATCTCTACGGGCACATCTCGGACGTGCTGCCGATCCTGGTGCGATCGTGAGCGACGAGCGCACCGAGGCGCCAACCCAACGGCGGCTCGACGAGCTGAGCGCCCGCGGCAACACGGCGCGCTCGCAGGATCTGGTCAGCGCGCTGGCGCTGCTCGCCGCGATCGTCGGGCTCCAGCAGGTTGCCCCGATGGCCATGAGTCAGGCGACGGCCGGGCTGCGGACGAGCCTGATCCGGGCCGGCTCGGCGACCTTCACGACGAGCGACGTGCCGAGCCTCTTCCTGCCGATGGGGATGGCCGCGGCGGCGGTGCTGGCCGGCGTCGCGGTGCCGGCGGCGACGGTCGCGCTCGCCTCCGGGCTGTTCCAGATCCGCGGCAAGCTCGCCTTCGCGGCGGTCAAGCCGGATCCGAGCCGGATGAATCCGCTGGCCGGGCTGGGACGCATGTTTGGCCTCCAGGGGCTGGCCGGGCTGATCTGGCCGATCCTCAAGGTCGTGGTGGTGATTCTAGTTCTCCAGGGATCGGCGCGCTCGATCGTCGAGACGCTGCCGACCGCGGTCTCGGGGGGCTTCGGCATCCAGGCCCAGGTGCTTGGCGGCGTCTTTCTCGACACCGCTCGGAATGGCGCGGCCGCGCTGCTGGGACTGGCGGTGCTGGACGTAGTCTACCGCCGCTGGCAGTTCCTGCGCCAGGCGCGCATGTCGCGCAAGGAGATCAAGGATGAGATGCGTCAGAACGACGGAGATCCGGCGATCCGGGCCCGCATTCGCGCGATGCAGCGACGGATCGCCAAAAATCGGATGATGCACCGGGTGCCGCTGGCGAAGGTCGTCGTCGTCAACCCAACCCACTTCGCGGTGGCGCTCGCCTACGACTCGAAGGACATGCCCGCGCCCGAGGTGGTGGCCAAAGGGGCCGACCTGATCGCCCAGAAGATCATCGAGATCGCCCGCGAGCACGGCGTGCCGGTCGTGCCCAGCCCGCCGCTCGCACGTGCGTTGTATCGATCGGTGGAAGTGGGTCAGCCAATCCCTTCTTCCCTGTACGAGGCAGTCGCCGAGATCCTCGCCTACGTCTTCACGGTGCGTCGAAGGAGTTAGCCCGATGGCGGTCGTCGCGAAACCGACCGGCAAAACGTCCGGCCTGGCCGCGTTACTCGCCCAGAGCGACTTGATTCTGGCCACCGGGCTCGCCCTGATCGTCGGGATGCTGGTCATTCCGCTGCCGACCTTCCTGCTCGATCTCTTCATCACCACCAACTTCACCCTGGCGCTGCTGATCCTGCTGGTCGCGGTGTCGGTCCGCGAGCCGCTCGACTTCTCGGTCTTCCCGTCGCTCCTGCTCTTCGCGACGCTCTTCCGGCTCGCGATCAACGTCTCGTCCGGTCGGTTGATCCTGCTCCACGGCGACGCCGGGCAGGTCATCGCCGCCTTTGGAGACTTCGTCGTCGGCGGGAACTACGTCGTCGGGTTCGTCGTTTTCGTGATTCTGGTGGTCATCCAGTTCGTGGTCATCACCAACGGCGCGGGACGGGTGGCCGAAGTTGCCGCGCGCTTCACCCTCGACGCGATGCCGGGCAAGCAAATGGCGATCGACGCCGATCTGAACGCCGGAATCATCAACGAGGACGAAGCGCGGCGCCGGCGGCGCAAGGTCCAGCAGGAAGCCGACTTCTACGGCGCGATGGACGGCGCGAGCAAGTTCGTGAAAGGCGACGCCGTCGCCGGCATCGTCCTGATCCTGGTGAATCTGATCGGCGGCTTGACAATCGGCGTGCTCCAGCGCCACCTCGCCATCGACCAGGCGCTCCAGACCTACGCGTTGCTCACGGTCGGCGATGGATTGGTCGCCCAGATTCCGGCCCTGCTGATCGCCACCGCCAGCGGCATTATCGTCACCCGGTCCGGGTCGGAGCGCCCGCTCGGCGACGATCTCGTCAAGCAGGTGCTGTCGCAGCCGCGCGTCCTCGCCATCGTCGCGACGATGGTGTTCTTGCTGGGAATGGCGCCGGGCATGCCGAAGCTGCCTTTCTTCTTTCTCGCCGGGTCGCTCGCCCTTGGCGCGTATCTACTCGGCTCGGGCGAGAAGGCCAGGGCCAGCGCGGCCACCGCCACGCCCGCCCGGCCGGCGCCACCGGAGAAAGAGGCCCTGAACGCGCTCCTCAAGGTGGACCCGATCGAGCTCGAGCTCGGCTTTGGCCTGGTGCCGCTCGCCGACGCCGGTCACAGCCGCGCCGGCGACGCCGGCGGCGCGCCCGGCGAGCTCTTGTCGGCCGGCGCCGAGCGAACCGGCGACCTCTTGCAGCGGGTGTCCGGGGTGCGACGCCAACTGGCGACCGAGCTGGGCGTCATTCTGCCGACGATTCGGGTGCGCGACAACCTGCAGCTCGCGCCCAACGCCTACGCGATTCGGATTCGGGGCGTCGAAGTCGCGCGCGGCGAAGCCTGGCTCGACCGGTTCCTGGCGCTCGGCTCGACCGACCACACCGCGCCAATTCCCGGGACGCCGACGAAAGACCCCGCGTTCGGGCTACCCGCCATCTGGATCGCCCCCGACTATCGCGAGCAGGCCGAGGTCCACGGCTACACCGTCGTCGACCCGGCGTCGGTGATCGTGACCCACCTGACCGAGGTCTTGCGCGGGTACGGACCGGAGCTGCTGACCCGCCAGGACGTCCAGAACCTGCTCGACACGGTGAAGGTGGACAATCCCGCGCTGGTGGGCGAGCTGGTGCCGGATCTGCTGACCCTCGGCGAGATTCAGCGAGTGCTCCAGAACCTCCTGCGCGAGCACGTGCCGATCCGCAACTTGCTGGTGATCCTCGAAACGCTCTGCGATCACGCGCGGGCAACTCGCGACACCGCGCAGTTAACCGAGCTCGTCCGCCAGGCACTCGGTCGGATCATCGTGTCGGGGCTGAGCGACGACGACGGCAAGCTCAAGATTCTGGCGCTGGCGCCGCGCTGGCAGCAACAATTGGCCGGCGCGGTCCAGACGACCGATCAGGGTCCGATCCTGGCGCTCGAGCCGAATCTCGCCCAGAGCCTGCTCCAGGAGCTGGCGCGGAGCATGGAGCGGGTGGCCACCCAGGGCTTGCCGGCGCTACTGGTGCCGGGGCGCCTGCGGCTGCCGCTGCGCCGTCTGGTCGAGCGCCACCTGCCCACCTTGATTGTCGTCTCCTATGAAGAGGTGCCCCCACAGGTGACCGTACAGACCATCGGAGTGGTTGGAGGTTGATCGTGACGAATCTGACTGACGTCGCGCTGGCGGCGGTGGGATTCCTCACCATCGGCGCCTACAGCGGGCTGCTTCTCCTGGGCGCGCCTCCCGAATCGGCGCTCGCCCTGGCGCTGGGAGGCGGTCTGGTCCTGGGGATCCTGGCGAGCCTGGCGGTGAAGGTGGTCGAGGACGGGCCTCACCCCCCGCCCCTCTCCATCGGAGATGGCGAGGGGAGAGATGGCGGCGGCGCGCCGCGCCATGCTCCGGGTTCCCCCTCTC
>JBOGTX010000323.1:0-2094 GCA_050695695.1 Chloroflexota bacterium | reverse complement strand
CACCTGCTCGGCGACTTCGCCTTGGTGATCTGGGACCCAGGGAATCAGCGCCTGGTCTGTGCTCGCGACACCAGCGGGCAGCGGTCGCTTTACTACCGCGTCGATGATCGTGTCTTCGCGGCGGGGTCGGAGATCCACCAGCTCTTCCAGGATCCCGCGGTGCCGATCGCGCCCAACGAGGAGCGGATCCGCGACTATCTGGTCCCGTTGAACATGTTTCGTAATGAAAAGGACCAGGCGCCGACCTTCTACGAAGGAATCTTCGCGCTGCCAGCCGGCCACGTTCTGGTCGTCGATCGCGATACGGCGACGGTGCGCCGATACTGGGATTTCGCGCCACCGTCGGAGATTCGCTACCGCGACGACGAGCAATATGCCGAACACTTTCGCGAGCTGTTTTTCGAAGTCGTTCGCGCGCGGCTGCGGAGCAATCGCCCGATTGGTGCCCAATTGAGCGGTGGGTTGGATTCTTCTTCCATCGTTTGTGCCGCTCAAGAGCTCGATCGGGCCGGGCGGGCGGTGGAACACGGATTCACCAGCTACAGTCTCGTGTTCGATGGGCTGGAATGCGACGAGAGCGCTTTTATTCGCGACGTTCAGGCGAAGTATTCGCTGGACGCGCGTTTCATCCCGTCCTCGGGCCGGATCGTGACCTCCCTGTACCTCGAGCCGCGTGGCTTCATGCGCGGGCCCGGCAAGGACGTGAACGAGCTGGACGGCGTGCTGGGCG
Source organism: Chloroflexota bacterium (assembly GCA_050695695.1). Lineage (GTDB taxonomy): Bacteria > Chloroflexota > UBA6077 > FW602-bin22 > CADDYW01 > JAJPKB01. The sequence goes on along the minus strand of JBOGTX010000323.1, from coordinate 1,364 downwards.
CGGCGAGCCGAGACGGAATCCGGACGATTCTCTCCGGCGAGGTTGCCGACGCGTGTACCGCCGGATCGCGGCAGGTCTTCGATTCGCTGCTGCGCCACGGTCGTTATGTCGATTGTTGGCGTCAGCTCCGGACCTATCGACGGGTGACCGGGGAGACCTGGCGCAAGACTCTCGCGGTGTCCGGTCTGTTCCCGCTTCTGCCGCTGGTGCTCCAGCGGGCCGGCATGGTGGCGTACACGCGGCGCGTGCTGGCGCGGGAGCGCGCCACGCTCTTACCACGCTGGATGCCCGATACCCTGCGCCTGGACCTGGCGCGGCGCCACGCCGGGCTCTCGATCGCGGCCGAGCGCGGGCGACGCTTTTCGAGTCCGTCGCGGCAGGGGGAGTACGACCTGCTCTATCCTCCGGAGGTCGGCAATCTTCCCGCGGGCTGGCCGGTGGAGATTTCCCGGCCCTATGCCGATCGACGGCTGCACGAGTTCCTCCTGGCGATCCCGCCGGAACAAAAGTTCGCGCCGCGACCGGGCTCCGACGAGTTCTACGCCGGCAGCAAGCTGATCGTCCGGCGCGCGCTGCGGGGGATTCTACCGGAGAGCATTCGGACCCGCTCGGACAAGTCGCACTTCGCCTCCCTCTTCGAAGACGAGGTCCGACAGCAATGGCCAACCTACGAGCTGGTGTTCGGGCCGGGCGGTCGATCGGAGGTCGCGGAGCGCGGCTACGTCGATCCACCAGCTTTCTGGAAGCGCCTCAACCGGTTGCGGGAAGGCGCCTGGGGTACGGACTTCCTCTACATCACCCGCGTCATGTGGCTGGAGACCTGGCTCCGCACGTTCCGTCTGCCCCGTCCGCGGCGAATTTCGGTGGCGGATCCGCGGGGCGAGCTTCAGCCGGCCGGGCCGCGCTGACGCCAGCCGGTCCAAGCTGATACTCTGGGAATCGTTGCGCACCGACGGTCGGCGATCCGGCGTCGGCGCCTCCCGTTCCGTCGAGGTATCCTCGGGCGGCGATACCCGACGCGCCAAATCGCGCCTGGGAAGGAGGATGATTGGACATGAAGCGATCATACGCGGCCCCATCGCTCGTCGAGTACGGGCGCCTGGACCAGATCACGCTGGGAAGCGGCGGCACCCTGCCCGACTTCGTCAGCGGCCAGGTGGTGAACAACAACTGCGGCACCCAGACGTTCACCGGCTCGAGCATGGGGTCCACTCTTACCTTTACCCGCTCGGCGTGCCTCGCCTCCTAATTTACCGCGCTTAGCGGAATCGCTGGACTGACGAACGCTCGACCACCGGACTTGGGCGATCGCCAGGCCAACCATTTCGCACCGCGCTGTAATGGTAGTTTGTTGAATTCAGCAT
>JBOGTX010000322.1:0-4658 GCA_050695695.1 Chloroflexota bacterium | reverse complement strand
GTCCTTTTTCGATCAACAACGACTCGAGCGCCCGCGCCCGCAGCGACGGATACGACTCCGGCTCCGGGTGGTGCCCGGCCGGGTGGTGATGGCTCATTGCTCGGCGTCTCCTTCGGTCGGCTCCAGGTAGCTCTCCCAGAGGTCAATGTAGAGGGTTTCGCTCGCCTCGGCCGATTCTCCCCAGAGCTCGCGGCCGGTGAACCGGACGCTGTAGACGCTCTGGGGGTGTCGTCCCAGTCCGTGGGCGTTGGTGTCGGGAAAGACCTGCGCGCCCCGGGCGCGATCGACGACGCCGCGCTTGCCGCGCACGTAGCGCGGTAGGCGCGTATGGCCACGGGGATGCAGATTGCGCGCGACGACTCGATCGCCGGCGGCGAAGCGCGGGGGTGGGGCGTCCGTCGGACGATCGTCGACCGGGGCCGGCACCGCCGCGCCACGCACCGCCGTCTCACGAGGCATCGATTCCGATTGGCCAGCCAGCTCCTCGACGCGCCGTTCGAGCTCGTCCGCCGAGATGGCGCCCTTCTCGATCAGGTTCAGCGCGATCGACCGAAGCCAGCGCTCGTAGTAGCTCGCCGGCAGATATTCCGCCGGGTCCATCGTCTCGATCCCGCGACGAAACTCGTCGACGTTGAAAAGATGGTGGGTGTTGCGGACGATCTGCGTTATGGCGAAGACCACGCCTTCCCACGCTTCGTGGAAACGCGGCTCGTTCTCCTCGCGCTCGATCGGTCCAAACCCGTGCATGCCGCCCAGATCGTGAATTCCGTTCATCCCGTCGGCCTCCGGGCGGAGATCCTAGTCTTCCGCGGGATGCGGTGTCAAGCCCGGCGCGGAGATCTGCTACAATCGGGTATCAGATTAGGGGGATCAATGGGTGACACGGAACGAGAGATTCTGGAGGCGGCGGTCGGACGAACGCTACCGCACCTGCCCGAGGAGACGGTGCGCGATTTGGCCGGTGTTCTCGACCGCCTGATCGGCGCGCTCCGGCCCGAGCGAATTTACGTCTTCGGCTCGCAGGCGCGCGGTCAGGCTATGCCCGACAGCGACGTCGATCTCCTGCTGGTCGTGCCGGGTTCGGATCTGCCCGCCCATCAGCGGGAACAAATGGCCTATCACGCCGCGGGCCGGCACAGCGTCCCACTCGACCTCATGGTGCTCACCCACGCGGAATTCGAGCGACGCCGCACGGTCGTGTCATCGCTACCCGCGACGGTCGTGCGCGAGGGACGCATGCTTTATGCGGCCTGAGCTGCGCGAGGAAGTGCGAGAGTGGATGACTCGAGCGGAGAGAGACCTGCTAGCAGCCGAGGGCTTGCTGAACGCACCGGTCCTGGTGGGCGAGGCAGCAGCATTTCACGCCCAGCAGGCAGCCGAAAAAGCGCTCAAGGCATTTCTGACGGCTCACGGCATCGTATTCGCCAAAACCCACGATCTGAGCAGCCTGGTCATCCAGTGTCAGGCGGTGGGCGCCGGGTTCGGCCGCTTGGTCACCGCCTCTGAGACCTTGACTCCCTATGCCGTGCTCTTTCGTTACCCGGGCGGCCCAGCGGTGCCAGCGCTCTCGGAGGCCCAGCGGGCCCTCGAGCTCGCAACCGAGGTTGTCCGATACGTCCGGGGGCGCCTCCCGCCCGAGGCCTCGCCGTAACCCGATCCGACTAGGCCGCCCGAATCGTGAATGCCGTTCATCCCGTCGGCCTCCGCGCGCCAAAGCGGCGCGCGTTCGGCAGCATCGACGAGCCGCCGTCAGTGTTCAGAATTGTTCCACTGACGTGGGCGGACTCGTCGGAGGCGAGAAAGAGAATGCCGAGCGCGGCGTCCTCGGGATTCGAGAAACGACCCGAAGGCTGGAATCCGGCGCGCTCGGCCAGCCAATCCGCGTCGTGGCCCTCGAGCCCCTGGATCACCCGCTCGTTATCCGAGAGCACCCAGCCCGGAATCAGGTAGTTGACCCGAATCCGCTGCCCGGCGTACGCGGCGGCGACGTTGCGGGTGAGCGCCAGCAGCCCGCCCTTCGCCGTCGAGTAGGCGACCAGATTCGACCCGCCGCCGAGACCATTGGCCGATCCCACGTTGACGATCGATCCGCCACCGCCCTTGATCATCCGCGGGATGGCCTCCCGACAGAGCAGGAACGGCCCATCGAGATCGGTCGCGAGAATCTGGTGCCAGAATTCGAGGGTCGTCTCCTCAAGCGTCGCGCGTGGGTAGATCGCGGCGTTGTTCACCAGCACGTCGAGGCGTCCGTACCCATCCACGGCCTGGGCAACGACGCCCACGCAGTCGGCTTCCCGGCTCACGTCGGTTTGGATGAATCGTGCTGCTCCGCCGGCCGCCCGAATGCGCCGGACCGTCTCCTCGCCACCCTCGGCGTTGCGATCGGCCACGATGACCTTCGCTCCCTCGCGAGCGAGCAGCTCCGCGGTCGCCCGACCAATTCCCCGGCCGCTGCCGCTGCCGGTGACGATCGCGACCTTGCCTTCCACCCGATTGCCCCGGGGACGCGCTTCCAAATCCTTTGAATCCGCCATCGCTTCTACCCTCTCGCCTGTTCGCCGATACGTGGCGGAACGATTATACAACCCGGGCAATTGCCGCGGGTTGACGCCTCCCCGCTACGTCATACAATAACAGTATGTTAGAATCCGAACGCATGAGCATTTTTCTCGTCAAGGCCGCGGAGAGCTTGGCGGGGGCCGAAAGTGAATTTGTCAACGGCAGGTATGACAATTGCGCCAACCGCTGCTATTATGCGTGCTTTCAAGCGGCCATCGCGGCCTTACTCCAAGCGAGCATCGTCCCGACCGGCGACCGCGCCTGGGGTCATCCCTTTGTTCAAGCGCAATTCGCCGGCGCTTTGGTCAATCGGCGCAAGCTGTATCCATCTGCAATGCGCGATACCCTTCCCCAAAACCTGATGCTGCGCCAACGGGCCGACTACGAGGAACAGCGCGTTAGCGCGACCCAGGCACAACGGTCCGTGCAACGTACACGGGAATTCGTCGGTGCCATTCTGACCAAAGGGAGTGAGCGCGAATGAGTATCGGTACAACACCTCAGCTTGACCCGCCCATCAAGGCGGCGTTGGGCGAACTCCAAACGATGATCCGCCTACGATACCCCGCGGCACGCTTCGTGATCGCGCTGGGAGACGATCCGGAGGGCTTCTATCTGAAAGCCACCGTTGACCTGGCCGACGTGGATGAGGTCGTCAATCAGGAGCTACTTGACCGATTGTTTGAGTTTCAGGTGGAGCAAAACCTACCCGTCTATGTCATCCCGCTTCAACCAATGGACCGGGTTCTTCAAGAGATCGGAACGACACCTGCCCAGGCGTCCCTGCGGCTTCCGTTCGTCAGGGAGCCGACTCGAATCATGCCACGCCAGGGGACCGGCTAACGGTGGTATCTGCTGAGCGGCGGGGAGGCACCCGCTTGGGTCGGCTCAAGCGTGGTGGTATGATTGGCGCATCCAATTGGGGAGGAAGAGCATTGCGTCAGTCGCCTCGCATCACCCGGCTCACCGTCCACCAGTATTCCTGGGAGCTGAACGACGTCGGCTCCGATTACAACGGCTTCAACATGGTCTACCTCAAAGGTGGCAAGGCCCATCCGAAGGGGCACGTCTTCACGATCGAGACCGACGCCGGGGTGACCGGCGAGTGGGCCGGTGGCTCGTCCGAGTCGTACGCCCAGGTTGCCTCGATCGCCCACTATCTGATCGGGAAAAATCCCCTCGAACGCGAGCTGATTTACAACGACCTGAAGCGCGCGTTCCGCAAAAACGATCGCTTCGGCATCGCGCCGGTCGACATCGCCCTCTGGGACATCGCCGGCAAGCTGTATGATGCACCGATCTGGCAACTACTCGGCGGTTGGAAGACCAGCCTGCCCTGCTATGCGAGCACCTACCATGGCGATGAGAACGGCGGCCTGGACAGCGCCGAAGCGTTCGCCGATTTTGCTGTACAGTGCCGGGAGTTGGGCTATCCGGCTTTCAAGATTCATGGCTGGGGCCGCGGTCCGATCCAGCGGGAGGTCGCTACGGTGCTGGAGACGCGCCGCCGCGTCGGTGACGCTATGGATCTCATGATCGACCCGGCCTGCGAATACGACACCTTCGCCGATACGCTGCGGGTAGGGCGCGCCTGCGACGAGGCGCGCTACTTCTGGTATGAGGATCCCCTCAAGGATGGCGGCATTTCCCAATTTGCCCACCGCAAGCTGCGGCAACTCATCAAGACACCGATCCTTATCGGAGAGCATACCCGCGGCTTCGAACCGCACGTCGATCTGGTCGTCGCCGACGCCACCGATTTCGTGCGCTCCGACCCAGACTATGACTGTGGCATTACCGGTGTCATGAAGATCGCCCACGCCGCCGAAGGCTTCGGCCTTGATGTCGAAATCCATGCCCCCGGGCCGGCGCATCGCCACTGCATGGCGTCGATTCGCAACACCAACTACTACGAGCTGGGTCTCGTCCATCCCAACGTCCCTTCCCGCCGCCGCCCGGTCTACAGTGGCGACTACTCCGACGCCCTGGATGCCATCGACAGCCGGGGCCACGTCCCGGTACCGACGGGTCCGGGCCTTGGCGTTGCCATCGACTGGGACTTTGTCACCAAGCATCAGACCGGGGTGACGGTGTACGAG
>JBOGTX010000321.1:0-2054 GCA_050695695.1 Chloroflexota bacterium | reverse complement strand
CTTCCGGCGCGATCACCCGAATTCGGTGCTCCGGGAGTCCCAGGATGACCGAGAGCAGAAATCGGTGGATGTGCGGGTTCTGCGACGTCATCGTCACCGTCAGGTCGCCGGTCGCGGGATTGTACTGCGCGACGGCGTTGCGCGTTTCCATCGCGTTGGGGATCAGGCGCTGATTGATCAAGCGCTGCTTGACGGTCACGTCCGCGTTCTGGAATGCCGCGTCGACGTCGCCGCCCTTGGTCGTCCAGCGGAAGGCAACGTTATTCGGAACGTCCGGGTGTAACTGAGGCGCTCCGGCCTGGGTTGCCTTCTCTCCGTCGACAACGACCGGAAGCGGCTCGTAGTCCACGTCGACCAGATCCACGGCGTCGCGCGCGGCGGCGCGGCTTTCGGCGACGACCGCGGCCACGGCATCACCAACGTAGCGCACCGTGTCGACCGCGAGCGGCGGATGGGTCGGCGTCTTGAGATCGGAATTGGGGATCAGCCAGGCAGTTGGGATCCCGTTGACTTTACCGGCCAGATCCTGGCCGGTCACCACCGCGACCACCCCGGCGGCGCTCCGCGCCCGGGACGTATCGATCCGCTTGATCCGGGCGTGCGCGTGCGGGCTGCGAACGAAGGCGACGTAGGCGAGGTTCGACAATCTGACGTCGTCGGTATAGGTCGCGCGTCCGGTGATCAGACGGGGATCTTCTCGTCGCTTCACCGCCGCGCCAAAAATCCTGCTGACGGCCATGAGAGAGCCCCCTTACTCAGCTCGTTCTTGGTTTACGATCGGGCCCCGGCGGGCGCCGCTCCGGACTGTCGGTGCGCGGCGGCGTACTGGACGGCCTTAACGATATTGTGGTAGCCGGTGCACCGGCAGAGGTTCCCTTCGAGCGCGTGGCGGATCTCGTGCTCGGTCGGATTCGGGTTACGGTCGAGCAGCTGCACGGCCGAGAGAATCATTCCGGGCGTGCAAAAACCGCACTGCAGACCGTGCTCTTCCCAGAACCCTTCCTGGACCGGATGGAGCGTGCCATTGGTCGCCAGGCCTTCGATCGTGGTGATGTTCGCCCCGTCAGCCTGCACGGCGAAGACGGTGCACGACTTCACCGATTCGCCGTCGATCAGGACGGTACACGCCCCACACTGCGACGTATCGCAGCCGATGTGGGTGCCGGTCAGCCCCAGGACATCGCGCAAGTAATGAACGAGCAGCAGACGAGGCTCCACGTCATTTTGATAGGATTTGCCGTTGACGGTGATGCTCACGTGATTCACTGCGGCCTACCCCCTTCAGGAATCCGCTGGAATTCCAATCGCTGGATGCCAGCGGTCGCGGGTTCACTATATTCGCGGGTTTCCGGCGTGTCAAGGCTCGCGCGCCGTGCGTCGAGAGTGGGATCCGCGACGCGCGGGAGAGACGGGCTAGGCCCGGACACCGTGATACCTCCGACGGCCGTGGAGTTTGGATTGAGGTCGCCCGAAGCAAGAGCGGCAGTGAGCTGGTGCGCGCGGACGACCATGAGCGAGCGCGGGTCGTCCGCATCGAACCGACGGAACGCGATAGGAAGGTGCTCGTGGAAGCTGACCGCGCCTTCCTTGAAGCCCCCCGTGAGTCGTTTGCTGGACTTCGCTCGGAGGAGGAGGTGCGATGGCTCATTCGCATCTTTGGGAAGCCGCTGCCGCAATTGGTCGGCGAAGGGGTTTGGTGCGAGACTGTACCACAACCGTCTTGTCTGAACGTGGCGATCACTGATGATCGGGATTCTTCACGCGGTTGGCGATCGCCGGTGGCAGGCGCAGAAAATCCTTGGTATTCCAGGTGTAGATAGCCTCGGCCTCGGCTTTGAGCGCGCAGTACCCCAGGATCGCGTCGTAGATCGCGCCGCTCACGAGGTTGGCCGCGGCACATGCTTGCGCCATTTGAAAGTACTCCTGCTCGTCGAGAGCGACGAGCGTCAGCCGCTGCCGGACGTCGTCGAGAAACAGCAGCGCTTCGTTTCCGCTGACGCGGCGCTTGCCCGGCATCCCGGTCAACGTGGCGTAGATCTCGGCGAGGCTATGCG
>JBOGTX010000320.1:0-1867 GCA_050695695.1 Chloroflexota bacterium | reverse complement strand
GGCTCAGCCACCTGATTCCGGGCGGCACATCGGTCGTCCTGGCTCAGGGAGTATTTCCCTTCATCCCCGGCGACGTCCTCAAAAGCCTGATCGCGGCCGGCGTCGTTCCCTCGGCGCGCTGGACGATCGCTCGCTGGCGGTAAGGCCGGTCACCCCGTTCACCACTCACCGCGCGGGAGCGGTCAACCCCCTCTCCCCCCGGGAGAGGCCGGGGTGAGGGTCCGGGACGGGCCGGATCAGGTAAATCACCGGATCGTGCCAGCAACTGTGCCAGCCGCGAGCCACTGATTCAGGTGCTGGCCGAGCAGCTGCGGGTCGCGGCACACCCGAAACTCCCACCTGCCAAGCTGGCCCCAGTTGTTGACCGCCGAGACCCACCTGCTCGCGGCGGCGTGCTTGGCCAGAGCCTCGTTGGGCTCGTAGCCCTTGATCTCCAGGACGATCGTCCGATCGTCGGCGAGGCGGACGAGAAAGTCCGGCTCGTAGGAGTGGCTGACGCCGTTCAGATCGTAGGGAATCAAGAGGCCCAAGTGATCGTTGCGCGCGTAGTACTTGACGGTACCCTTCGCGCCGGCCTGGTCGAGCCGGAACGCGGCGACCTGCTCCCAGGTGCTCGTGTCGCCGGCCACCTGGTTCAGGTGGCTGAACTGGGTGAAGACGCAGGGGCGGGTCGTTTTGAAGTCCACCTCGGCGGTCGTGCCGATCGGCTTATACCGATTGAGAATCGGGAGCAACGGCGCCTCGCCCTGGGTGTCGTCGGGCTCGATGGCGTTGAGCAGGCGACTCACGACCTGATTGACGTACTTTTCGAGACCCAGCTCGCGGGAGTCGGCGCCGTGGAAATCCACCTTCTGGGCGACGTAGGACAGCACGTAGCGAAGCACCTGGGGAAAGAGCAGGTGGCGCGCGGTGAGCCGAAGCTTCGGGCTGCTCCGCCGGTCGGGCGCGGTCGGAGCATCGCCGACCAGGGCGCCGATGGCCTGACGGGCGATCTCGAACTCAATCTCCTGGATGTGGGTCTGGGAGTAATATGTGTTGCGATCCTGCTCGGTGAAGTGACCCGGGCCGAGCGCGGACCGACCGCCGATCTGGTAGCCGACGGTCGGTTGAACAAAGACGGCGGTCGGCTCGTCGGCCGGCTCGATCACGAGGCGCTCCATGCGGGCAACGTCGGCCTTGATGACGTTGTGGCGCAGGGCGAAGGCGTAGCCCTCGACGACCGGGAAGCGCAGCTCGAAGGCGCGACGGTCCGGCATGGCGACGACGCGGTTGAACGGCTTGTCCTCCGGGGCGGTGGCCTGCTTCGGACGCCCCTTGAACGGGATCACCGAGAAGGGAACGCCGTACACGTCGGCGTATTCCTCGGCGAGCAGGCCGGTCTCCGGGTCCGGCACGTGGTCCATCCGCCGCAGGCCCCGGCCGATGACCTGCTCGCAGAGCAGCTGGCTGCCGAAGGCGCGGATGCCGAGGATGTGGGTGACGTTGTTCGCGTCCCAGCCCTCGGTGAGCATCGCGACCGACACCACGCAGCGGACGTGCTCGCCCGGCTCGCCGAGCTTGCCCACCGTGGCCACGACCCGGCGCAATTCTTCGGCCGCCGCCTTCCGGTTGGCCGCCGGGTTCTCGCTCTCGGCTTCGGCGAGGAGCTTCGAACCGGTTAGCTCTTGCCGCCCTCCACGTGCGCGGACTCCGGAGCGAAGAGGTGCCAGTTGGTGATGAGCACCTTGCCGCGCTGGAGCAGCGGGCGAAGGACCGCCGGCACCAGGTCGAACGTCTCGTAGTAATTCTAGGACAAAGAAAACACCGTACCGCTCGCCCACGCTCACACGCGACCACGCCTGTCCGCGCCAACAGCCCGCGGTGAGCA
>JBOGTX010000319.1:0-1700 GCA_050695695.1 Chloroflexota bacterium | reverse complement strand
GCTACCCCGACGCCTTGGCACCGCGCCCAGGTCAGCCATCCGAACCCGACCCACCAGGAGGCTGCCTAGTGCCTGTTCTTGCGAACACATGTTCCTGCCCACTCCTGAGAGCTTGTCTCCTGCCCGTCTTGTTCCTCGCGCCGACCGGGCACGGGCAGGAGACAAGCTCCCCATCCAACGACACTACCGCCCCCTGCCCTACGACCCTTGGACGCCGTTCACTGCCTGGATTTGCTCGGCAATTTCAGACAGTTTTCACCGTGGCAGAACTTCAATCTTCGGCCGCCGCGCTCGTTCGCGTCGCCATCGCTCATTCCCCCTGATTCTTCCGCGTTCAACGTTCCGGGCCGCGCGCAAGCCGCCGCTCTTCATTATAACGTGGCCGCCGCCCGGGCCGCGCTTGACAAGGCGTGTTGGGCGGACTAGGTTTGGGCGACTGGCCCGGTGCGGCGACGCGCGGCCGCGCCCGGTTGGAACGCCCCGGATGAGTGGAGATATGCCTACCTTTCAGCGCGCACCCGGTCATCCCGAGCGCGAGCCGGCGCGGCGGCGATGGGCGGCGCGCGCGCTCGTGCTGGTCTTCCTGGCCTCGCTCCTGACGTCGGCAATGGCCCTGGCGGCCGGGCCCACCTCGTGCGACACGGCATCGTCCGGAACCGAGGGGATCGAGGACTTCGCGAGCGATCTGATCGTCAATCCCGACGCGTCGCTGAGCGTGCGGGAAACGATCCGGGTTCTGGTTCGAGACCAGCAACTGACGACCGCCATCTTTCGCGACTTTCCGGCTCACTTCCAGGATGGGCGCGGCCACGTTTACGCGCCGGTCGTCTCCGCGGTCGCCGTCCAGCGCGATGGGGCAGCGATCGCGTTCGTCACGCGGCGCCTTCCGGAAGGAACGCGAGTCTACCTCGGATTTCCCGACGCGCCGCTGGCCCCGGGCGACTACACCTACACCCTGACCTATCGGGTGGTCGGGGCGCTCGGCTTCTTCGCCGACGGCGATCAGGTCTACTGGCCGACGACGCCTCCCGGCTGGACGATTCCGATCGCTTGCACGACCGCGACAGTCTCGGTTCCGCCGGGAGTCCCGGTCGCCGGCATCCAGGCGAGTGGCTGGATCGGGCCGGAGGGCTCGCCGTTCGCGGAGATCCAGCCAGCGGTCGACCGGTCTGGCGTCGTCACCTACGTCGCGGCCGGTCCGCTTGCCTACGAACACGAGCTGACGATTTCGGTGGCGTGGCCGCGAGGCTACGTTCAGGAGCCGGTCACGCTTGGCCAGACCTGGCCGCTGATCGGCGGCGGTGATACCGCCCGGATCGAGATCATCGGGCTCGGGTTGCTGGTCCTGGTCTCGATCCCTGCCCTGGTGTGGGCTCGGCGCCGCCCTCGGCTACCGCCGGGCGGACCGATTGGACGCCCGCCGGATCAGCTCTCGCCAGCGGCCGCGCGCTTCCTGGCGACCGGGGCATTCGACGAGACGACGTTGGCGGCGACGGTCCTCGACCTGGCGGTGAAGGGTTTCCTGTTCATCCGCGATCAAACCGCCCCTCAGCGCGAGAACGGGGCAGCGGCACGGGAAGCCGGTGCTACCACGGCAACGAATCCCAGCCAGGGGCGGCTGCCCGAGGTGGTGAGGGCCGAAGACCGCGCCGGCGGCCCGCGGCTCGCACCGGAGGAGGGAGCGGTTCTCGCCGAGCTTC
>JBOGTX010000318.1:0-7636 GCA_050695695.1 Chloroflexota bacterium | reverse complement strand
TGGCGGTTCTGCTGGTGCTCGCGGGACTGGCCAGCCTGACCGCGAGCGTCGAGATCCACGAAAGCCTGCGTTCCTTTCGGACGATCATCGTCGAGCCCGCCGTGTTCTACGTCCTGGTCGTGACCCGGGTCCGTAGCCGCCGCGGCATTTACCTGCTGGCGCTGGCGCTGGTGGTGGCCGGCGTCGTCATCTCGCTGGTTGGATTCTGGCAGTACGCCACCGACCAGCGCATCATCACCGCCGAGGACAGTCTCCGTCGGATTCGCGCCTTCTATGGCTCGCCAAACAATCTTGGGCTGTTCCTGGGACGGGCGTTGCCGATGGCGGTTGGGCTCGGGCTCTGGGCAAAGCGCGGGCGAGGGTGGCTGGCGATCGCCGCGCTGGCCATGGCAGTCGCGCTGCTCCTGACCTTTTCGGTCGGCGCCTGGGTCGCGGTCGCGATCAGCCTCGTTTTGATCGCAGCGTTGCGCGGTCGAGCGGCGTTCAAGCTGGCGCTCGGCCTCGGGATCGCCGGCCTGGTCGCGTTTGGCGTGGCGGCGCTCAAGATTCCGCGCATCGGCTCCCACGTCGACCTGAGGGCGGGAACCAGCCTCGAGCGCCTGCTCGTCTGGCAATCGGCGTTGCGCATGCTGGCCGAGCACGCGGTTCGCGGCATCGGACTCGACAACTTCCTCTACTACTATCAACACGGCTATCGCCTGCCGGCCGCCTGGCTAGAGCCGGACCTGTCGCACCCGCACAACGTCTTGCTGGACTTCTGGCTTAGCCTGGGGTTGCCCGGAATTCTCCTTTTCGGCTTGCTGATCGGACGCTTCGTGGAGGTTGTCGTCGAGGGTTGGCGGCGGAGCGGGGCGCTGGAACGCGGAATGTACGCCGGCACGATTGGCGCGATGGTCGACACCGTGGCGCACGGCCTGGTCGACAACTCGTTCTTCCTGGTGGACCTGTCCGTGCTATTTTGGTTGCTCTTTGCTATAGTAGCGGTATTGCGCCGCCTTGGAGACACACCTTGAGATCACTGGTGACCGGCGGGGCCGGTTTCATCGGCTCGCACCTTTGCGATCGGCTGATCGCGCGCGGTGACGACGTCGTCTGCGCCGATAATTTGATCACCGGCCAGGCCCGGAACGTCGAGCACCTGCGCGCCCACCCGCGCTTCGAGTTTTTGCGGGCCGACGTCACCGAGCCGCTCGATCTGACCGGACCGGTCGATCGAGTTTTTCACCTGGCAAGTCCGGCCAGCCCGCCGGGCTACCTCCAGAAGCCACTGGAGACCGCGCTGGTCAACAGCCTCGGCACCTATCAGGTTCTCGGGTTGGCACGCCGATCGGGCGCGCGGTTCCTCCTCGCCTCGACCTCCGAGGCCTATGGCGATCCGCTCGTCCACCCGCAGACCGAGGAGTACTGGGGCAACGTCAATCCGAACGGCGTCCGAAGCTGCTACGACGAGGGCAAGCGATTCGCGGAAGCCCTGACGATGATCTTCGTCCGTGAATTTGGCCTGGACGCCAGGATCATCCGGATCTTCAACTGTTACGGTCCGCGCTCCGATCCCCACGACGGGCGCCTGGTGCCGAACTTCGTGACCCAGGCGATCGCCGGGCAGCCACTCACGGTCTATGGCGACGGAAGCCAGACGCGAAGCCTTTGCTACGTCAGCGATCTGGTCGAGGGACTTCTCCGGGCCATCGAAACGAGCGACACCAAGGGGCGGGTCTACAACCTTGGTAACCCCGACGAACGTTCGGTTTTGGAGTTCGCCCGGGTGATCAAGGCGCTTGCCGGCTCCGAATCCCCGATTGTGTTCCGCCCGATGATCAGCCAGGACGATCCGCGCCGGCGCTGTCCCGACATCACCCGGGCGAGGGCCGAGCTTGGCTGGAGCCCGACGATCGGACTCGATCAGGGCATGGCCGAGACAATTGGCTGGTTTCGCGATCAGGTGGGCGCGGCCGCCCTTCGACCTTGACCTCGGTCGGCTGGAACCCCCTCGGGTGATCGCTCTCCCGCGTTATCGCTGGCTCCAGCGCTCGACGGTGACGGTCGCGGTCCTCGGATTGCTCGCGGGTGGGCTGCCGCCAAAATATGGCGCGATCGCCGCGGTCGCCGGAGTGGCGACCCTCGTCGTGCTGGTCAATCCGGTGCTCGGCCTGGCCGCGCTGACGTTCGTCGTGCCATTTGGGCCGAGCGCGGAGACGGGCAGCAGCTTGCCGGTCACCCCGACCGATGCCCTCGTCGTCCTGTTGATCGGCGCGGCGCTGCTGGCCTTGCTTGCCCGACGCCAGACGTCGCTCGTCTTCACCCGCGCGTTCTGGCCGAGCGTGGCCTTTGTCCTGGTCGTTGCCCTTTCGGCGACGTTTGCCCAGGACTTTCTGGTCTCGGTCAAGGAAGTCCTGCGCTGGATCGAGCTGCTCGGCACGCTGATCGTGACGGCGACGTTCTGTCGGGGATCGTTCAACCGCTTCCTCGTCGTGGTGGCGCTCCTGCTCGCGGCGTCGTTGGAGGCGCTGCTCGGCTGGGCGCAGTTTTTCCTGCGGCACGGCCCGCCCAGCTTTCGGATCGGCCCGTTTCTCCGGGCCTACGGCACCTTCGCCCAGCCCAACCCTTTCGGCGGCTACCTGGCGATGTCCCTGCCGGTCGCGGTGGCCCTGGTGTTCTGGCGCCGCCCGTGGGCCGGACGTCCCAACTGGCTAACTGTTGGCGCGATGGTCGCGAGTGGCATCTGCGGCATCGCCCTCCTGATGAGCCTGTCGCGGGGCGCCTGGATGGGAGTGGTCGCCGGCTTGATGGTCCTGTACTGGGCGCAAGTCAAGCGAGGGGGCCTGGTGATTCTGATCGCGGCCGCCTGCCTCGGGGTGCTCCTCGGGTTGGACGCGGTCCACATCATTCCCTCCGCCATCTCCGGTCGCCTGGATCAAATCGTCGAGTATTTCGGACTGTTCGATGCAAGCCGGGTTGTCCCAACGCCTCAGAACTTCTCGATCGTCGAGCGGATGGCGCACTGGCAGGCGGCCTGGAACATGTACCTCGCCTACCCAATCCTCGGGGTCGGTCCCGGGCACTACGCGCTGGCTTATCCCGACTTCCGGGTCAACGATTTCTGGCAGGCGCCGCTCGGCCACGCGCACAACATCTACTTGAACGTGATGGCCGAGGACGGGTTTCTCGGGATCGCGGCGTACCTCACCCAATTCGTCGCCTGGCTCGCGGTGATCCTGGCGGGCCATCGCCGGGCGAAGACGCCGATCGATCGGGCGCTCGCGGCGGGTGTTCTCGCCAGCTTTGTCGCGGTGGCCATTCACAACGGCTTCGACGACCTCTACGTCCACGGTTTGAACGCCCAATTTGGCTTGCTCGTCGGTCTGGCCGCATCGATCGGACGACCGCGGACGGCGGAAGCTCGGGGGGACTGGTGAGCACGCTCGATCGACAGTCCGCTGCGGCTAACGCGGTCGCGACCGACGTGCTAAGCTTTCGGGGGAGGCTGCCGGAAACTGTCGCGTTGCTCGATCGGTCGATCAGCTTTCTCAGCCTGATTGTGATCGGATTTGGCAGGTACTTGCTCAGTCGGCGGTATGCTTAGCGATGCGCATCGGATTCGACTATACGGCGGCGATCCGCCAGGGAGCGGGTATTGGGCGGTGGGCGAGGTGCCTGATCCAGGCTCTGCTGGAGCTGGATCGGGTGAACACCTACACGCTGTTCTATTCGCGCGCCACCGCACACGACCCGGCCCCGAAGCTGCCCGAAGGGCCGAATGTCTCGGGTCGCCGGCTGTGGCTCGACGAGCGAGCCTTGAATATGCTCTGGTACAAGCTGGGAGCGCCGATTCCGATCGACGCGCTGGCCGGCCCGGCCGACGTCTTTCACTTTCCCGACTTCGCGCTGCCGCCGGTCCGCCGTGGGGCGACCGTGGTGACGGTTCACGACCTGTCGTTCATGCTGGTACCCGAGTGCGCCGACCAGCGCCTACGAGCGCACCTCGAAAAAGTGGTGCCGATGTCGGTGCGCGAGGCAGACTTCGTCTGCGCGGACTCGGAGAATACGCGGAATGAGCTGACCACGCTGCTCGACGTGGTGCCCGAACGGGTGGCCGTGGTGTACGGTGGTGTCGATCGTCGCTTCCACCCGGTGACCGATCCCGCCGTTTTGGAGGCCATCCGCCAGAAATATGGGCTGTCTTTCCCGTTCATCTTCTACATGGGCACGATCGAGCCGCGCAAGAACCTCGGCCGGTTGCTTCAGGCGTACACCCGACTTCGCGAGAAGTCTCGATCGCCGCACCGCCTGGTGATCGCCGGCGGCCTTGGCTGGCTGTATCAAGAGGTCCTGCGTGACATCGATCAGCTCGCGGCCGAGCAGAGAGTCGTGTTCCTGGGGCGGGTCCCGGACGATGACCTACCCGCCCTCTATTCATTGTGCGATGTGTTCGCTTTCCCATCCCTCTACGAGGGCTTTGGCCTGCCGCCGCTCGAGGCGATGGCTTGTGGAAAGGCGGTGGTGTGCTCGAACACTTCATCGCTACCCGAGGTCGTGGGGGACGCCGGAGTGTTCGTCTCGCCGTACGACGTGGACGGGCTTGCCGACGTGTTGGGGCAGCTCCTGGCGGATCCGAGCCGGCGCCAGCGCCTTGGGGAGCGGGGAATCGAGCGGGCAAGTCAATTCACCTGGGAAAAGGCGGCGCGGCAAACTCTCGAGATCTATCGCCAGATCACCGGAATGTGACGCCGGCCGTGCCGAACCAGATCGCGCTGAACGCGCTTTTCTTGCATTACCCGTTTTCCGGAACCGGCCGCTACCTGTACCATTTGATCCAGGGCGCCGCCGCGTCACGCGACTTGATCCTGCTTGGCTCGGCCGCGTTTCCGCCGGATCTGGCCCTCGGCGATCTGGTGACGCGCCAGTTGACCACGCCTTTCGACGGTCGCTCGCGGTCGCTGGCCAAGGTCTGGTTCGAGCAGATCGCGTTGCCCCGAGCGGCGCGCCGAAACCGGGCGAGGCTCGCGCACGTCCCCTACTTCGCGGCGCCGCTGCGCCCCCTCCTGCCCAGCTGCGTGACCGTCCACGACCTGGTGCCGGTCATCCGGCCGGAATACCGCCGCACCGCCGCGCAGCGTCTCTATTCGGCGCTCGTGATTCGCGGATTGGCGTCGGTCGACCGAATCGTGACCGACTCGGTTGCCAGCGCCCACGACCTCACGACGCGGCTCGGAATTTCGGGCGCCCGAATTCGGGTCATTCCGCTGGGCGTGGACCCTCGATTCCGCCCGTTGGAGACCGACGCGGAGCGCGCCTGGGCCAGCGCGGTGCTCGCCCGGCAACGACTTGACGGTCCCTATTTCCTGTACGTCGGTGGCCTGGACCGTCGAAAGAACGTCGACGGGCTCGTTCGGGCCTTCGCGCGGCTGCGGCGCGAGCGACGGGTATCCCAGGGACTCGCGATCGTCGGCGCGCTACGGCCCGGCGACGCGCTTTTCTACGACCCGCGTCCGGACGTCGAGCGCCTCGGCATCTCCGACTCGGTTCGACTCCTCGGCCAGGTTGGCGATGACGAGGTGCGCGCGCTCCAGGCGCGGGCGGACGTGTTCGTCTTTCCTTCGTTGTACGAGGGCTTCGGCCTCCCCCCACTCGAGGCGATGGCCTGTGGCGCGCCGGTGGTCTGCTCGGCCGCGTCGTCGCTGCCGGAGGTGGTGGGAGACGCCGGACTCCTCTTCGACCCGGGGAGTGAAGACGCGCTGGTCGGAGCGCTTGGCTCGCTCGTCGATGACGTCGAGCTCCGACGTCACCTCGGGCGGAAAGGCCGAGAACGCGCCACCGGCTTCACCTGGGAGAAGACCGTGGCCTCGACCGTTTCGGTCTGGGATGAGGTGGTGACCGGGCATTGAAAGTGGTGATGATCTCCAAGGCGTTCGTCCGGGACACCTACCAGCGCAAGCTGGAGGAAATCGGACGCCAGGATGGCGTCGACTTGACCCTGATCTCGCCGCCGGCCTGGCGCGACGGTGGAACGACCCTTCCGCTGACGCGTCGATTTACCAGCGGCTACGAGCTCGTCGTCACACCGATCGCGTTCAATGGTCGGTTTCACCTGCATTTCTATCCCCGGTTGCCCGGGCTCCTGCGGGCGCTTCGCCCTGATCTGGTGCACGTCGACGAGGAGCCGTACAACCTTGCGACCTGGCTGGGGCTGCGTGCGGCCCGGGGTGTTGGGGCCAGATGCCTCTTCTTCACCTGGCAGAACCTGCGACGGCGGCTTCCGGTGCCGTTTTCGACGCTCGAATCGTGGAGTTACGGGCTTGCCAGAGGGGCGATCGCCGGCAACCAGGACGCGGCGGGCGTGCTCCGCGCCAAGGGATTTCGCCGTCCGATCTGGGTCATCCCGCAGCTCGGCATCGATCCGGAGCTCTTCCGACCGATCGAGCGCGCGGCGGGTGGGGAGTTCCGAATCGGCTACGTGGGGCGACTGGTTCGGGCCAAAGGCGTCGATCTGCTCCTGCGGGCCTGTCAGGGTTTGGCTGACCCCTGGACACTCGCCCTCGTCGGGGACGGCGAGGAGCGTGCCGCGCTCCAGGAGCAAAGTCGATCGCTGGGACTTGGCGAGCGGGTTCGGTTCCTCGGCGAGATCGGATCGACGGACATGCCGCTCGCGATGGCGGGCTTCGACGCGCTGGTTTTGCCGTCGCGGAGCGCGCCGAGCTGGCGCGAGCAATTCGGGCGGGTACTGCCGGAAGCGATGGCCTGCGCGATACCGGTGGTCGGATCCGGCTCGGGCGAGATTCCCCGCGTGATCGGCGACGCCGGGCTCGTCTTTCCCGAGGAAGACTGGTCGACCCTCCGTGCGCATCTCCTGGCCCTTCAGCAAGATCCCGAACGCCGCCGGGCCCTTGGCAGGAGTGGCCGCGAGCGGGCGCTGCGCCTCTTTACCCACCGAAGCGTCGCCGAGCGCACGGTCGCGGCGTACCGGGAGGTTCTCTGTCAGGCGTGAGTACGCGCCGCGAACGGGCCCGGACGCGCCTTGAACATTGGCGATGGCGTCCGGACGCTGCAATCGGATGCCTGGTCACTTCTCGACATAAAAAGAATCAGGTGCTATAATCGGCCCATCCTGAGCCATTGGTACGAGCTAGCCTTCGTACGTCCGTATGGTTGTCGAGGACGGCTCGCGGCCGCTGGATCGGATGGCGCCTGGAGCTCGCGCGTCGTCGTCGTACGCGCCGAGCAATCGCGGAAGTGGAGGATCTTGTCAACGATCATGGCCGAACAAATCAGAGTCGAACCCACCTCGCACGCGGGAGATAAGACGCTGACCTGTCGCGATTGTGGGCTGCCGTTCGTATTCACGGTCGGAGAGCAGGACTTTTATCGGGAGAAAGGGCTCCTGAACGATCCCCAGCGCTGCCCGTCGTGCCGGGCCGCGCGACGCCGCGAGCGCACCGGGCAACCACCGCGCGAGATGCACCAGGTGACCTGCGCCGCCTGTGGCTCGGTGGCGGTGGTGCCGTTTCTGCCGCGCCAGGACCGACCGGTTTACTGTAGCTCGTGCTACGACAAGGCGCGCGCTGTCGAGAATAATTAGAGCAAATTCCAGACATCAAAAAGCCAGGGCTGGGGCGCACCGCGCCACCAGCCCTGGCTT
>JBOGTX010000317.1:0-3797 GCA_050695695.1 Chloroflexota bacterium | reverse complement strand
CTTCCGGCGCCGTGGCCGAGGTCGAGGACGACGCCACGCCGCCGCGCTTCCCAGATGTAGTCGTAGACCTTTCCGTTCTCGTCGATCGACGGAATGTGGCGGGCATAGATGTGGGTGTGGATGTCGCCGGGGCGCGCCTTTTTCAGCAGCAAGTCCTCGTAGCTGCGCTCGGGCCGTGGCGCGAAGTCGAACATGACCGGCATGCCCGCCAACTCGGCCGCCTCGATCGCCCGATCGACCGCTGCCCAGCCGGGCTGCATGTAGTGGGCGGTCTTGATGCCGACCACCACGTCGGCGTGCTTGCGCGCCAGCTCGGCGGTCGGGCGGGGATCCATCTCGTCCGGGTTCTGCTCGTTCTCCGGAACTTCCATCCCAGTCGACACGATGTTGACGTACGCGAAGACCCGGCACTTGACCTTGTCGATCACCTCGCGGCGGAAGCGCTCGAGGTTCTGCCAGCCGGCGGTGCCGGTGTCACAGGCGGTGGTCACCGCGCCGGGGAAGGCGTGATCGTCCGGGCTGATGCCGAGGCGCGGGCAGGTGGCGAAGTAGTGGACGTGGAGGTCGATGAGCCCGGGCACGACGTACTGACCGGTCACGTCGACCACCCGGGCGGCACGGGCCGTCGAGAGGCCGGGGGCGACCCGGGCGATCTTGCCATTCGCGATCGCGACGTCGCACGCCCGATCGACGCCATTGGCCGGATCGATGACGTGGCCGCCGGTGAGCACGAGGTCGTAGGCATCCGTGGCGGCGGGCTGGTTGGTGGACATGGCAGCTTCCTCCTCTTGATGGGAGGAACGCTACCAGCCGAGGGGGCCGCTCGTCAAGGAATCGATCTACTCCGGCGCGAGGATCTGACGCCATCGTGCTATACTTTGCTGGTCTCGGGAGGGCACGCGACTGATGGCGAGAGAAGTCAAATACATCGACATTAGCGATAATCCAGACTTGCTTCGGATCGTCGAGGAAGTCCGTTCGAGCCGTGAGCCGCGAGTCCTGCGGCAAGGCAATCAAGATGTCGCCATCGTCCGCCCGGTGAAGCGGCTGGCAAAGCGCCGCATTCCGGAAGGACGACCGGCCAGTGCGGAAGATCCGCTATGGAAGCTGGTGGGCATCGGCGTCTCCGAGGGCCCCGGGGATGTCTCGACGAACAAGCACAGATACCTCGCGGATGCTTATGCCGATCGCCACGAATGAGCCGACGGGCAGCTCTGCCGGCGCATCGCGTCTTGGTCGATAGCTCAGCCTACTTTGCCTTACTTGATCGGCGCGACCAGCGCCACGCCGAGGCACGGGCGATCCAGGAGCAATTAATCCGTCAAGGCTCACGGCTCTTTACGACGAGCTTCGTCCTCGCGGAAACCCACGCCTTGCTTCTCGCCCGTTTGTCTCAGGCGATTGCGACGGCCTTCTTGCGGGAGATGGAGAGAAGGCCTATGACGTTGATCTGGGTGACACCGGCCGACGTTACACGGGCGCGAGAAATCATCTACCGCTACGATGATAAAGACTTCTCTTTGACTGATGCCACGAGCTTTGCAGTCATGGAACGGGTGCAGGTCGCCTACGCCTTCACCTTTGACCACCACTTCACCCAGTATGGCTTGGCTGTCCTCGCCGGTGATCATCCTTGACCCGTGAGGATCCGAGTTCACGGCTGGCCATCCGTGTTCAGGCGGGCGTTGTCACCCGGTCCGGATCGGCACCGCCTGGCCGGCCAGGTAGCGCAGGCGGTTGCTCCCCTCGAAGACGGTGACGCTGCCTTTTCCTTCCACCGTCCACTGACCGGGCGAGCCCACCAGCGCGGTGCCGCCGTCCACCCCCACGACGGTGACGTGCTCGGGCAGAAGTCCGAGAAAGGGTCCCGGGTTTACCCGAAACTCGTCGAAGTGAGGGATGATCAGGATGCCCGGCAGCAGGCCGAGCCCGTCGGCGGGCCCGGGCACCGGCCGGAACCGAAGCATCGTGCCGCCGAGGACCATCGCGCCGGCCGAGCAGCCGGCCAGCACGCCACCCCGATGGTAGACCTCGGTGATTGCCCGCCAGCACGCCGTTCCGTCGAACGTCTCGCGCAGGTAGGTTGGCTTGCCGCCCGAAAGGTAAACGAAGTTCGCCTTCGCGATCCCTTCGGCCAGGGCGGGATCGTCGGCGTCGGCGCGGGTGCGGAGCGGAATCGGCGTCGCCTCGGCGCCCAGGCGAGTGAAGTGCTCGACACCCATCCTCAGCCAGCGCTCGAACACCGCGTCGCCATCCGGCGCCGAGGCGGTTGGCACGATCGCGACCCGCGGCGGCTCGGCAAGTCGCGCGATCAGCGCCCGATCGACCGGATCCATCGTCGGCAGAAACTCGCCCGAGCCGACCAGCGCCACCGTTCCGCTCTTGCCGATCATGCCACCCCCTGTCGCCGGTTCCATCGCGAAGGCCGCCCGGCCAGTGAAACGCGCGGGGACGGTGTGCCAAGTCGGCGTACCCCGGCTGGGGCTCCGTCCCTGGATAGCTATTCTAATATTCCGCCGAGACCGCGACTTCCTGGCCGGCCGCGGCCGAGCGCAGCATGCCGTCCATGATGACGTTCACCAGGTAGGCCCAGCGCGGCGGGATCGGCGCTGGCTTGCCGTCGCGCACCGCCTCGACGAAAGTTCGAATCTTCGCGGGCCATTCCTCGACCGGACGGAGGTTTTTCGGGACCGAGGTCAGGTTCAAACCGGCCACCTGGTGGTTGGCGTAGAACTCGAGCGGGCCGAGCGCCAGGCCTCCCTTCGTCCCCAGCACGAACGACCGTCCCATGCCGTCGATGTTCGAGGCCCAGGCCGACTTGACCACCAGCGTCGCGCCGGTATCGAAACGGACAAATCCGCTGGCGAATTCCTCGACCTCGACGTCCTCGGCGCACCACGGCCCGCCAAACGCCTGGACAGTTCCCGGAAAGCTCTTGGCGAGGCGATTGCTGGTCACGGCGCTCACCCGGACCGGCTTCGCGTCCCCCAGCAGCGTCAGCGCCGCGTGAATCGCGTAGACGCCGATGTCGACCAGACTCCCCGCCCCGGCTGACGCCTTGCGCACGAAGTTCCCACCCGGAATTCCCCAGCGGCGATGGGCCACCGCTTCGGCGTAATAGACGTCGCCGAGCGCCCCGGTGGCGGCGATCTCGCGTGCCGCGGTCTGCTCCGCCGAGAAGTAGGGCTGGAAGCCGACCATGAGGAATGCGCTGGCCTCGTCGGCGGCGCGCATGATCGCGGTGGCGTCCTCCAGCGTCGCCGCCATCGGCTTCTCGAGGAGGACCGGCTTGTCCCGCTCCAGGGCGTCGATCGTCGGTTCGCGGTGGCCCATGTTGAAGGTACATACGCTGACCGCGTCGAGGTCGACCCTTTCGAGCAGGTCGCGGTGGTCCAGGAACACCCCACTGGCCGGTACGCCCCACTCTTCGGCGGCCGCCTTCGCCTTGCCCGGCACCACGTCGGCCCAGCCGACGACGTCGACCCACGGCAGGTTCTTGTAATGGCGCGCGTGGGTCTTGCCCGCCCAGCCCGCGCCAACGATGCCGATCCTGACTCGCTCTTTCACCAGCCACTCCTGAGTAGCGTATAAGTTCTAGAGATTCCCGAGCGCCGCGTCGTAGGCGAAGATGATCGGCGTGCCGCCGGTGTGGACGAAGACGACGGTTTCGTCCTTGCCGACGTTACCCTTCCGAATCTCCCCGATCAGGCCAGACATCGCCTTGCCGGTGTAGACCGGATCCAAGAAAATGCCCTCGGTGCGGGCGGTCAGGCGAATCGCCTCGAGGACCTCCGGGG
>JBOGTX010000316.1:0-1668 GCA_050695695.1 Chloroflexota bacterium | reverse complement strand
CGTCTCCCCCTTCGCCTGTGCCCCGGAGTATCCCGGTCCGCCCTGCTCGAAGGCGAGAGTTCCCTGATCCCACTGGGTGCCAACGTCGGCGTCGCGGACACTCGAAGGATTCGGGACGACCTTATCCTGGGTGTAGAGGTTCTGCAGGAACTCCAGCGTCTTGATCCCGTCCGGGGTATTCAGTCCCGAGCACGCCGCGCTCACCGGATCCCGGTAGATGTGGACCCCCTGATTCCAGATGAACTGGAAGGTCTCCCAATGGTAGGCCGGGGTCTTGGTCTGGGTGAAGAGCATCGTGCCCCACGCCTGCTGACCGTTCGGGCGCTTGCGGGTGACGGCTTTCATGAGCTCCAGCCACTGGTCCCACTGCCACGACTGGGCCGGCGGTTTCGGGAGCAGGCTCTCGGCCTTTGCTTCCTTCACCAGGGTGAGGTTCAGCCGGGGTCCCTGGGCGAGCACGAACCAGGGAATCAGGTAAATCTTCCCTTTGAACTTCATGGCATCGTAGTAGCCCTGGGGAAGGTCCTTGATCAGCTCGTCGGGAAGGGTGACCTCCTGCTCGACGCCGGCCTTCATCGCGGGGATGAGGTAGCCAAACGCGCCGCGACCGTAGAGGTCGGGCGGGGAGCCGCCGGCGATCGACGTATCGACCTTGGTGATCATGTCCCAGGTGGTAAACAGGGGATTGATCGTCACGTTCGGGTGCGCGGCGGTGTAGTCCGCGCCCACGCTCTTCAGCCAGGTCTGATAATCGGTTCCCCCGGCGATTGGCATGCACCAGAACGCGATCGTCAGCGGGGCGCTCGAGGCGGGCGCGGCTTTGGCGGCCGGCTGCGGGGTGGGGGCGGCAGCGCTGCTCGACGTCGTCGCGCTGCTCGATTGCGTCGCGCTGGTTGGTTGCGCCGCGCTGCTCGCCGGAGCGCTCGGGGTCGAGCTGCTCGCGTTCGAGCCGGACGATGCCTGGTTCCCGGAGCACGCGGCGATCACCGTCGCGGTGGCCCCGGCCCCGAGGATCGCGAGAAACGAACGCCGTGAGGAGGTACCGTACCGTGACATCCTTGCATCTCCTTTAGATCTTCACTGGAACGCCGAGCATCCCGTCTCGACAGCGCCGCGCGAACGCGCGGGATCCGCGATCCGCTCTCGCGCCGGTTGGTCGGCAATCCGCGGTCGAGAGCACCCCCTTATCACCTCCCCTGGCTTTCGACTTCATCGCGGTTGGCGAACGTCGGCCCTCGCCCTGGCCGCGTCTGGGAAAGCCGCGCCGCAGCTTTCCCGCACGATCAGCCGGGAGGGTAAGACCTTCGCCTCCTCGGAAGCGGGCCGACCGTCCAGACGTCCGAAGAGTAAGCCGACCGCCTGCTGAGCAAGCTCAACCAGTGGCTGGTGCACCGTCGTCAACGCGGGAGCCGCGGCCCGGGCCGCGGCCGTGTCGTCGAAGCCGACGATCGCGAGGTCCTGACCGACGCGCCAGCCGCGGCGGTGCGCCGCGTCCATGACCCCGAGCGCCACTTCATCATTACAGCAAAACACCGCCGTGGGTGGCCGCGCCCCGGCGAGCAGCTCTCCACCAAGGGAGAGCCCGGTCGAACGTTCGTGATCGCCCGGGATCACCGAGATCTCCTCGTCCAACCCTGCCGCGAGCATCGCCTCGCGGTAACCGGCCTC
>JBOGTX010000315.1:0-2763 GCA_050695695.1 Chloroflexota bacterium | reverse complement strand
GGTCTCCCCGGTCTCATCGCGGAAAAACCTACCCCTGAAAGGGCGGGAAGGGTGGGCACCGGTGCCAAACGAGGACGACGATCGGATTTCTCGGGTGCGCCAGCACCTGGCGAACGAGCGAACGCTGCTCTCCTGGACTCGCCTGTCGCTGGCGATTATCGCGCTCGGCTTCGTCGTCGCGCGCTTCGGGCTCTTCCTCGCCGAGCTGTTCGCGCTCTCGTCCGCGCGGACGGTCGAGACCGGCTGGTCGGTCCCGATTGGCGTGGCCCTGGTGCTGGCCGGGCCGACCTTCGCGGTGCTCGCGCTCTGGCGGTTCCTCACCCTGGAAAGTGAGATCGAGGTCGGGCACCCTCGCCCGCACAACGGCCTAATCTACACGCTCGTCGTCGCCACGGTGTTCATCGGCGCCGGATTGGCCGTCTACCTCGTCGTGGTGGCGGCCGAGGTCACCCGCCATTAGCTCGTGTCACCTCAGGTGGTACGGCAAGCTCACCACGACCACCCCCTGACGGAAGAGAAGCGCGGCCTTCAGGCGCAGCGCGGTCTGGTTGTGCAACGGATACTCCCACCAGTGACGCACCAGGAACTCGGGAATGACCACCGTCAGAGTGCGCCCCGGCTCGCGCACCCGGATCGAGTCGATGTAAAAGAGCAGCGGACCGAGCAGCGTTCGGTAGGGCGACTCGATCACGACGGCCTTCGCGGCCGGCCACCACTTGCGCAAGACCGATTGAAACTCCTCCCCGGCTTCGAGCGTCTCCGCCACGTGAAGGACGGTGACCGGCACCCCGAGCGACAGCGCGTAGCTCAGAGTGCGCAGCGTCGCCTGGTTCACCTCGGCCATCGGGACGAGCACCGAGGTGAGCGCCGACGCCTGACCGGTCAACGTTTCGGGTGGATCGTCGATTCGGAGCTGCCGGTCGACCGTCGTGTAGTGTCGGTTGATCGCCAGGAAGTTCAAAATCAGGAAGGGAATCAGGACGACGACGATCCAGGCGCCTTCCGAGAACTTCGCGGCGGCGGTCACGACCGCGACGACGCCGGTCGCGAGGGCGCCCAGGCCGTTGATCACCTGGGAAGATCGCCAGCCACGTCCCCGCTCGACCTGCCAGTGACGGACCATGCCCACCTGAGAGAGGGTGAACGACACGAACACCCCGATGGCGTACAACGGAATCAGCGCGTCGGTCACTCCCTGGTAGGCGATGACCAGAATCGCCGACAGGACGCTCAGGGCGAGGATACCGGTGTTGAAGGCAAGGCGGTCGCCGCGGTAGGAGAACTGGTGGGGCAGGAACCGGTCGCGGGCGAGCAGCGACGCCAGTCGCGGAAAGTCGGCGTAGCTCGTGTTCGCGGCGAGCACCAGAATCAAAGCGGTCGCGGCCTGAAGGAGATAATACAGCGGACTCGTGCCGATGATGCCGCGGGCGATGAGCGAGACCATGGTCTCGCTGCCGTCCGGGCGCGGCACCGCATGATAGGCGATGGCGAGGAACATGGTGCCGAGAAACATCGTCACCAGGATGCTCGTCATCCAGACCAGCGTCGAACGCGCGTGCTTCCACTCCGGCGGCTGAAAGGCCGGCACCCCGTTCGAGATCGCTTCCATCCCGGTCATCGCGCTACAGCCCGAGGCGAACGCCCGCAGGATCAAGAAGAGCGTCAGCCCCTCCACCGCGGCGACCGGCGGGTGGGGCAACGGCTGAACCTGGCCGCCCGCCAGCGCGAACTTGACGACGCCTACCCCGATCAACAGGTAGAACGTTCCGATGAACAGGTAGGTCGGGGCGGCGAAGATCGCGCCGGAGTCGCGAACGCCCCGGAGATTCCCGACCGTGATCACGACGATACAGATCAGACAGAGCGCGACGCGATCGTCGAGCAGGTTGGGGAACGCCGACGTCACCGCCGCGATGCCCGCCGAGACCGAGACCGCGACGGTCAGGACGTAGTCGACGAGCAGGCTTGCCGCGGCGGTCAAGCCGGGCAGGGTGCCGAGATTCGCCTTGGCGACGATGTATGAGCCACCCCCGGACGGGTAGCCGCGAATCGTCTGCCGATAGGAAAGGCCGACGACCGCCATGAGCACGGCGATCGCCACGCCGACCCAGAGCCCCCAGGAGAGCGCCGCCGCGCCCGCCGCCATGAGCTGGAGGAAGATTTCCTCGGGTCCGTAGGCGACCGACGACAGCGCGTCGGACGAGAGGATCGCCAGCGCCTGGATACTCCCCAACCGCTCGTGCATCGCCCGCGAGGTGGGAATCGGCGGACCGACCAGGAAGTGCCAAACCCGATACCAGGCCAGGCCCAGGCCCCCGTCGGGACGCAGCGCGCTCTCGGTCACCACGACGACGTCGGCGTCCCTCGGGCGCACCGCCGAGGCGGACCGGGCCATTCGAACGAAGCGGCCACCCTGATGGCGCCCGCGTACCTCCTCCCATTCCAGGCGCGGGTCGGTCGTCGAGCGGAGGCGTCGGATGACGGTCTCCCCGGGCGGGACCGCCTCGCCGGACGATGGTTGGTCGGAGGGCGGCACGAGCTTCGGTGATTCCTGGGCGCTCACGGCACGGTCTCCATCTATGCCAACAGTTCGTATCGAGTCAGTTAACCACGATGCCGGGGTGGATTCAACGTCGGACCAGACACGACCCACTGTGTTTTCGTCGCCCGGGGACGATTCTTCTGGCACGCGAGCGAGCCTCGAGCACGACCCGAGCCTCAATTCTGGCAGAAGGACGCCATTGGCAATCGCCGGTCCGACCA
>JBOGTX010000314.1:0-3759 GCA_050695695.1 Chloroflexota bacterium | reverse complement strand
CGGCCGGAGCGCCGCCCCGCGGCCGATGGACCGCCGCGTCCGGCCGAGCGTTCCTGAGGGGAAGGAAGATCGCGCGGCAAACCGCGCTGGCGCGTCACCGATACCAGCACGGTTTGCCGCGCGACCGTTCTTGCGACGCGGCGCTCAGATCAGCATCGCGATGGCCAGGCAGATCACGCCGATCGCCACCAACGCGAGTGGATTGAAGAGGCCCGCCAGGGCGAGGATCCCGAGGATCAGCGCGACGACGACCAGAACGGTATTGACGGTCACTCCGGTTGCAATTGGGCGCATTGAAGATCACCTCGCTTTCCGGGTGAACGGCGCAACCTTCGTGCCGCGACGGCTCTTCTACTCTTCTGCCCGCTTGCTTGCCAAAAATCGATCGTACTCGTCGCGATCCAAAGGCAGGCTAACTGGCTTCTGGCGGTAGCCCGACAGGAGCAAGGCGTTCGCGAGCTCGAGGGCGTTCCGTCCATCCTCGCCGGAGGCGATCAGTGGCTCGCCCAGCCGGATGGAGCGGGCGAACTGCTGGACCACCCGCGCGTGACCGGTGGCCGCTGGCTCGACCGCGACGGTTTCCCATTCGCCGGTCGGCTTGCCCCACTTTTCTCCGGTCTCGGTCTCTTCACCGAGCGTCCGTTCCATCCGATACAACCGAAGTGTTTGATCCTGGATCACCAGCTTGCCGCGGTCTCCGGTGAACTCGAAGCGATTCTCGCCCGGCCACTCGGCGGTCGTCGTGTAGAGCCAGCCGGTGTGCCCGTCTTCGTAATCGATCATCGCTTCGACGGTGTCTTCGACCTGAATTCGGTGGATCCGCGTGTCGACCCGACCCTGGACGCGCCGAGGCTTCCCACCCAGCCAGATGAACGCGTCGAGCGAGTGGGGTGACTGGTTCATCAGGACGCCGCCCCCTTCACCTTTCCAGGTGCCCCGCCAGGCGCCGCTCGCGTAGTAGTTCTGGGTTCGGTACCAGTGGCTGGCGACCATGACCGAGCGATAGACCCGCCCGATCGCGCCCTCGGCGAGCAGGTCGTGCGCGCGTTGGATGTGTGGCTCGGTGCGGGTCTGGAACATGACGCCAAGCTTGACTCCCGCGCGGTCGGCGGCGGCGATCATCCGATCGGCTTCCGCCACCGTGACCGCGATTGGCTTCTCGGAAAGCACGTGCAGCCCGCGCTCGATCGCGTATTGAGCGATCGGGGCGTGAAAGGGATGGGGAGTCGCGATCAGCACCGCTTCGCACCGGCCGCTGTCGACGAGCTGCTGGTAACCAGAGAAGCCCGCGAGACCGTAGCGCGCGCCGATCTCGTCGACCGACTCCTTCACCACGTCGGCCACGCCGGCGAACTCGACCTCGGGCAGGCCGACCTCCTTCTCGAGATGGCCGCGACCCATTCCTCCGAGGCCGATCAATCCCAACTTGAGTGGCTGCATCGACGATCACTCCTCCCGCTGGCTGGTTTCTCCTGACCGCTCGCTCCATCTTAGCACGGGGCGGGTAAATTTTTCGTGGGCGGCACGGCATGCTATACTCGGTCCGGCGGACGACACCGTGGAAAGTCGCGGGGGAGCGCCACGTCCCAATGCCCTCTCGCCTGAAAGGGCCCTCGAGAGGGATTCGCGAGGACCGGCGTGCGGATCAATCCAAGCCTGGCTGGTTTTGCCGTCGCGGTCGTCGTGATGGCGGTCGCGTTGGTTGCCGTGACGACGACGTTTCCATTCGATCAGGCAGTTGCCCCGTCGGCGACTCCGGTTCCCGCGCGATCGATCCCGTTGACCGACGTCAACCCGTATGGCGCGGACTTCCTGCTGGATACCGAGGCCGAAGAGTGGAAGATCGACAAGACGCTCGAGATGGCCCACGACGCGGGGATTGGCTGGGTGAAGCAGCAGTTTCCCTGGGAGGACATTCAGCTTTCGCCTGGACCAAACGGCTACTGGGATAACCGGATCAACCAGAGCACCTGGGACAAGTACGATCGTATCGTCAGCCTGGCGGACAAGTATCAGATGCAGGTCATCGCGCGCCTCGATCGGCCTCCTGCCTGGACCCGCGTGGATAACCGGCGACCGGAGCGCCCGCCGGACGACTTTACCCTCTACGGTGATTTCGTGTACGCCGTGGTCAGTCACTTCAAGGGACGGATCCACTACTATCAAATCTGGAACGAGCCGAATATCTACCCCGAGTGGGGCGACCAGTCGCCGGATCCGGCCGCCTACGTCAAACTGCTCCGGATCGCTTACCAGCGGGCGAAGGAGGCGGATCCGAATGTCGTCATCCTCAGCGCCCCGCTCGCCCAGACCCTGGAGAACTCGCCGCGAAACATGTCGGACCTCGAGTTCTTGCGGCAGATGTACGCGGACGGCGCCCGGCCCTACTTCGACGTTCTGTTCGCGAACGCCTACGGATTCGGATTACCCCCCGAGGATCCGCCCTCCCCGGATCGCCTCAATTTCCAGCGGGTCACCTTGCTGCGCCAGATCATGGACGAGAACGGCGACACGCGCAAGCCGATCTGGTTCAACGAATTCGGCTGGAACGCCGCGCCGGACACGTTTACCTCCGACCAGCTACCGTGGGGCCGGGTGACCGAGCAGCAACAGGCTCAATACACCGTCGACGCGATTCGCTTCGCGCGCACCCACTGGACCTGGGCCGGCGTCTTCAACATCTGGTTCTTCCGCGAGTCGGGAAACATTCCGCGAGATGACTCGGCGTACTACTTTCGGATGGTCGACCCCGGGTTCACCCCGCGTCCGGTCTACAACGCGGTTAAGCAGGCGACCCGTAACCTGGACATCGCCGGCCCCGGCCGCTACGCGGTCACCGACCCGGCGATCGCTTTCTCGGGGAAGTGGGACCCGATCTTTCGTCCCTCGACCGCTGGCGGAATAGTCGAGTCGTCGACCGCCGAGGGCGATAACCTGACGATCACGTTTCAAGGCGGCGGACTGAGCCTCGAGGTTCAGCGCGCGCCGAACGCGGGCGACGTCTACATCACGCTGGATGGCCGCGAAGCCAATTCCGTCCCGAAGCACGCCCAGGGGAGATCGATCGTCGACTTGAGCGCGTCGAACCATCAGGAGGCGCCGATCGAGATTCCGATCGCGGACGGCCTATCACCGGGCCAGCACGTGCTGCGACTGGTGGTTGGTCCAGCGACCGCACCCGAGCGCGGCCCGGTCCAGATCACGGGGTTCGAGGTCTTTCCGGTCGATACCCACGTTGCCCTTGACCGGGGCATCCGAACCCTCGGCGGCGCGCTCATTGTCGGACTGCTGGCGATTCTGGTCGGTCGGCTCTGGCCCTGGGGACGGTGACGGGAGCGTGGAAGTCCGAGCGATGATATTCGACGTTGAAACGAGGCGCAACCGAACGGTCGCGCCGGTTGGCTTGACGATCGTGCTGATCGCGGCGACGCTGGCGATTTTCTGGGCGCCGATTCCGCTGGCCGCCATCGGTATCCTGACATACATCGTCGCCGCCTCGAAAGTCCCCCTCCCCGCGCTGTGCCTGATCGTCGTCAGCCTGCCGTTCTATCTCCTTGACCGTCACTTCGGGCGCCTGGAGTTCTCCCCTACCGAGATCCTGATCGTGCTGACGGCGGTCGGGGGCGGTCTGCGCCTGGGCTGGCTCCTCCTGTCCGGGCGGTTCGGGTCGTCGATCGTACCGCGTCCGGACCTCGGAATAGGGCCGACTCGGCTCGCCACCCGGCTGGTTGGAGACCCGGTGATCGCCGGGTTGGCGGT
>JBOGTX010000313.1:0-5571 GCA_050695695.1 Chloroflexota bacterium | reverse complement strand
GGGCGCGAGCGGGCGAGACGCCCGCGCTCCCAGGCGGCTTGCTTGCCCACGACTCCGCGTTAGGTCCAGCCGCCAGTACCTGGCAAAAGCCATGCACTGGGCCAGTGTCTCCGCATGACCGTTCCCGCGGTCAACTCCCAACTGGCGGTGACCAGGCGCAAAAGCGGCCTCGATCTCCAACTGTCGTCGGCGGTCGCGGTTGGAAAGCTGACCATCCTGGCCAGCCGTCGGCTGGGCCTGGGCGGCGGCACCGCTCTGCCGGGCGTCCTGGCGTCGCGCCTCGACCCGGCGATTCTTGCCAAGCTCGCGGCTGGTCGGCCTCGTGGGAACACCCTGGTCACCGGCACCAACGGCAAGACGACGACGAGCCGCCTGCTGGCGGCGATTCTCGACCGCTCCGGCTGGACGCCCGTCCACAACCGCGCCGGCGCGAACCTCAGCAGCGGAGTCACGACCGCGCTGCTGGACAAGAGCGACCTTTTCGGTCGCCCAGCCGGCGATAGCGGCCTGTTCGAGGTCGACGAGGCGGTGATGCCGCGGCTGCTCGCGGCAACCCAGCCTCGGGTCGTCATCCTCACCAACCTGTTTCGCGACCAGTTAGATCGCTATGGAGAGATCGACTTCGTCGCCGGACTCTGGCGCGACGCCGTGCAGGCGCTTTCGCCCGAGACGATGCTCGTCCTGAACGCCGACGATCCGGGCGTTGCCGTCCTGGCCCGTCGCACGGCGGCGCGCGTTCTCTTTTACGGGGTCGAGGCCGCGCCCACCCCCGAGGCGACACTCGGGCACGTCGCCGACTCCAAGAATTGCCCAATCTGCGGCACCCCGCTGCGCTACCGGGCGGTCTGCTACGCCCACGTCGGCCGGTACGCATGCCCAACCGGCGACTTCGCGCGTCCCACTCCCGACGTCGTCGCCACGGACCTGTCGGTGCAGGGTGTCGACGCCAGTCAGGTCACCGTGCGTGGACCGTTTGGCCAGCGAGCCTGGCGATTCCAACTGCCCGGACTCTACAACGCCTACAATTTGTTGGCGGCAGTCGCCGGCGCGGTCGCGCTCGGCGCCCCGATCGAGGCGATCGACGGCGCCGTGGCGGGCTTCAGCGCGGCGTTTGGTCGTCTCGAGCGAATCAGGGTCGGCAACCGCACGCTGTTCTTCGCGCTGGTCAAGAACCCGGTCGGGTTCACCGAAGTCGTTCGCACTGTCCTGTCGCAACCGGGCGATCAGCATCTGGCGATCGCCATCAACGACAATCTGGCCGACGGAACCGACGTGTCCTGGCTCTGGGACGCGGACGTGGAGGCGCTGGCCAGTCGCTGCCAAAGAGTCACCGTGTCCGGGACGCGTGGTGGAGACATGGCGGTTCGTCTGAAATACGCCGGCCTGCCGGCCGAGCGAATCTTCCAGGCGGCAAGCCTGGAGCAGGCGCTCGACGATGGCCTCGCCGCGGTGCCCGAGGGGGGCACGCTATACGTGCTGCCCACCTACACCGCGATGCTCGGATGGCGCAAGCTGGTCAGCCGCCGTGGCTACGCCGACCGCTTCTGGGAAAGCTGAATGCGGCTAGCGATCTGTTACCTGTACTCGTCCGGCATGAACGTCTATGGCGACCGAGGAAACGTCCTCGCGCTGGTCAAGCGCTGCCGCTGGCGTGGCATCGAGGTCGAGCTCGACGAGCGCGGCGTCGGCGAACGGGGACCGCTGGACCGCTACGACCTGTTCGTCGCCGGCGGAGGTCAGGACCGCGATCAGGTCGCGGTCAGCCACGACTTGCGGGGAGAGACCGGCCAGCTCCTGCGCGAGGCCATCGAGCGCGACGCGGTGCTCCTTGCGATCTGCGGAACCTATCAGCTCCTTGGGCGTTCCTTCAGGCCGGCCACCGGCGACACCCTGCCGGGCATCGGCGTGTTCGACGCCTGGACCGACGCGGGCGCCCGCCGCTTCATCGGAGACGTGATCGTCCGCTGCTCGGTCGGCGACCGCGACCTCGACCTCGTCGGGTTCGAGAACCACAGCGGACGGACCTTCCTTGGTCCAAGTGGACGGCCGATGGGGCGAACGATCGTCGGCGCGGGAAACAATGGCGACGACGGGCTGGCCGGCGCGCGGTACCGCAACGCCTTTGGTTGCTATCTCCACGGCCCATTGCTCCCCAAGAATCCCGACTTCGCCGACTACCTGATCCGCCTCGCCCTTCGCCGGCGCCACGGCGAAGAGATCGAGCTCGCGCCGCTGGACGATCGGGTGGAAAACGCCGCCCGGGAAGCGATGATCGCGCGGATCCAGCGTCGCGGCCGCGTGAAGTCGGGGGCCCGGTAGGTGGCTTCAACCGAGCGGACTCGCCGACTCGCCGGCGCGGCGGCGATCGTGATGGCCGCCTACGTGGTCAGCCGACTCACCGGACTGCTGCGCGACGTGGCGATCACCTATCGCTTCGGAACCGGTCCCCAGCTCGACGCGTACTACGCGGCGGTGCGAGTGCCCGACACGATCTTTCAGGTCGTCGCGGGCGCCGCGGTCGCCAGCGCGTTCATCCCGGTCTACACGACCTTTCTCGCGAAGGACGCGCGCGAGGAGGCGTGGGAGATGGTCAGCACCTTCTTCACGCTGGCCGTGGTCGTCCTGGTCCCGCTCGTCCTGGTGGCCATGGTGGCCGCGCCCTCGCTCATCCCCCTGATCGTGCCGCGATTCGAGCCGCGCTACCAGGCGCTCGCGGTCGACCTGACAAGGATCGTCCTGTTCGCGCCGGTGTTCTTCACGATCGGCTGCTTTACGACGAGCGCTCTGAACGCCCACGGGCGCTTTTTTCTGGCGGCGCTCGCGCCGACCTGCTACAACCTCGGCATCATCCTCGGCGCCCTGTTCTTTAGTCGCGCCCTTGGCATCCGGGGGCTGGCGCTCGGCGCGCTGTTTGGATCGTTGCTCTTTTGCCTGGTCCAACTTCCGGGCCTCCGACAAATCGGCCTCCGCTTTCGACCAGCCCTCAACCTGAAGCACGCTGGAGTGACGGCCGTCGGCCGCCTGATGGCGCCGCGGGCAGTTGGCCTCGCGGTCACCCAGGTCAACTTCCTGGTGGCGCTCTACCTCGCATCGGGCATCGAGGGGGGCATCTCGTCGTTGAACATCGCCTGGATGCTGACGATGCTTCCCCTCGGCGTCTTCGCGATGGCGATCTCGACCGCGGTCTTCCCCTCATTGGCCGAGCAGAGCGCGGCCGCGAACCACGCCGAGCTGCGCCAGACGATGCTGAACGCGATGCGGTTCATTCTGTACCTGACAGTTCCGGCGAGCGTTGGCCTGATCGTCTTGAGCCACCCGATCGTCCGGTTACTTTACGAGCGCGGCGAGTTTACCGCCCAGTCCACCGCGCAGACCGCGGGCGCGCTCCAGTTGTACGCCCTGGGGTTGTTCGGCATGGCCACCACCGAGATCGTGACCCGCGCCTTTTACGCGCTCCAGGATACCTTGACGCCGGTCAAGGTCGCCGGGTTGGGCATGATCGTCAACCTCGCTCTGGCGCTGGCCCTGGTCCATCCGCTCGGCGAAAACGGTCTCGCCCTGGCCACCGCGGTGGCAGGATCCGTCGAAGGGGCGACGCTTTTCACGGTAGCGCGCCGGCGCATCCCCGGGCTCCAGATTCACGATCTCGCCGGCTCGGCGGCGAAGAGTATTGGCGCCGCGCTGCTCATGGGCGCGATCGTTCAAATCTTCGTCGTCGCGGCGGCGCCGCTGGGGCGCTCCCTTGACGGAGCATTCCTGGTCGCCGGATCGGTCCTGATCGGGGGCGCGCTCTACCTGGGCACGACCGTGGCGCTTGGCTCGGCGGAAGTCAGTCAGCTTCGCCGCGTGCTGCGACGAAGCGCCTAGCTGCTGATCGCCGAATTATCTCGTGGTTGAGAATTCCGCTCGACGCCGAGGACGCGTCGGGAGAGGTGCCGGATCATTTTGGCGGGGGAACCTGCAGGTCCCGGCAGATCTTTGTCGCGAGAGGATCGGCAATTTCCGTATGCCGTGGAACAGTCGACGTCTTGAGCGTGTCTGAGTTTTGGTAGACGACGTGCTTTTTTCCCTGACGGAGGAGCACGCATCCGTGCTGCTGAAGGTGACGGATCAGGTCACGCTGCTTCACGGCACGGTGACGGTGATCTCTTCGCGAACAACGTCCTTTCCAGCCAGAGCTTGCTCCGCCAATTGTCGGTTGGCCAGCAAGACTAACTCGATTGCCTCGCGAAGGTTCTCGCGCGCTTCTTGAAGAGTCTTCCCCTGCGTGTTCGCGCCCGGCAGTTCCTCGACGTACCCGATGTACCAGTCTCCCGCTTTCTCGAAGACCCCGGTAAACGTGTTTTCCATCGATACCTCCTTCGGTCTCACATCATTGCCAGCGTCTGTCGGTCATTCCGGGCGATAGCGACGAATGACAACCCGACGACCGCCTGGCCGGGGTCGGACAAGCGACTCGGGTCACCGCGGCTGGAATCACGACTCCCGCGGCTTCTGCTCGAGGTAATTCATGCTGCGCTCGTGCCAGGTCGGGGTGATCAGGCCGGACTCGTAGTAATAGGTCAGCATCGTCTTCAGGCGCAAGATCGAAATGACGTTGTAGCCGTGCTGGCGAAGGTTCTCGACGCCTCCCTGCTCGCGGTCGATCAACACGACAGCGTCGCGCACGGTGA
The DNA here is from genome assembly GCA_050695695.1 of Chloroflexota bacterium. Classification (GTDB taxonomy): domain Bacteria; phylum Chloroflexota; class UBA6077; order FW602-bin22; family CADDYW01; genus JAJPKB01. The sequence goes on along the minus strand of JBOGTX010000313.1, from coordinate 898 downwards.
CACCGAACTCCTCGAGGATGTGGGCGTTCCGCAGGATACTTCCGCCGCCGGTCATCAGGTCGTCGATAATCAAGGCGGTCTGTCCCGCCTGGTAATGCCCTTCGATCACGTGGTCCTTGCCGGCGGTGGCGGCCGGTCGCGCGTAACACATCGGGACTTCACTCAGGAGACTGTAGGCGAGCGCCAGGTGCAACCCCCCAAAGGGAACGCCAGCCACCAGGCTGAACGGCGACAGCCGCGGCCGGCGGCGCCCCTGGCCGGCCCGAATCTCGGCGTCGATGATCCTGGCGACGCGACTTAGCAGGGCCGGCTCGCTGAGCAGTCGACGCGGATTGACGTACACCGGGGAATGTACCGCGGTACGACCAAGCGTAAAATCTCCGAAGCTAATCGCGCCCAGATCGAAAAGATCCCTCGCGAGCACGAGGGTAGTATCATCGCGGCCAGACGAGGTGCGCACTCAACGGCTCCTGACGTACAATCGGTCAATTCTAGCACGGGTGGCCGGCCACCGGATGGGGTTTGACGTTTCGCCTGGCGGTACGTATACTTTACCGGATACCTATGAACCAGAACAACATCCGCAATTTTTCGATTATCGCCCACATCGATCACGGCAAGACAACCCTGAGCGATCGCCTCCTCGAACGCACCGGTACGGTCAGCGCCCGCGCCATGACCGAGCAGGTGCTGGACTCGATGGACCTGGAACGCGAGAAGGGCATCACGATCAAGGCGCGGGCCGTCCGTATGGCCTACCAGGCGAAGGACGGGCAAGCCTACGAGCTCAACCTGATCGACACCCCCGGCCACGTCGACTTCAACTACGAGGTCAGCCGCAGCCTGACCGCCTGCGAGGGCGCGCTGCTCGTCGTCGACGCGGTCCAGGGCATCGAAG
>JBOGTX010000312.1:0-4596 GCA_050695695.1 Chloroflexota bacterium | reverse complement strand
CGGCCGGCGCCTCGCCTTCGAGGGCAGATCGAGTTTCGCGACGTCGACTTCTCTTATAACGACCGTGAGAGCGTTCTATCTGGCTTCACGCTGAAGATCGAGGCGGGAGAAACGGTCGCCGTCGTCGGGCATACCGGGGCGGGCAAAACGACCCTGGCTCGACTGATCGCGCGCTTCTACGAGTTTCAGGAGGGCGAAATTCTGGTCGACGGCGAGGATACTCGAACTTTTGATCTGCCGTCGTTCCGCCGTCAGGTCGGCCTGGTCCCGCAGGCGCCTTTCCTGTTCGCGGGTACCGTTGCCGAGAACGTGCGCTACGCCCGGCCCGAGGCATCCGACGAGGACGCGTACCGCGCGGCAGCACAAATCGATGGAGGGCGCTGGCTGAACGGTTTGCCGAGCGGTTTGGAGACCGAGATCGGGGAAGCTGGGAGGGGCCTTTCCCTCGGCCAGCGTCAGCTCGTGGCGCTGGCGCGGGTGCTGCTCCAGGATCCGGCGCTGGTCATTCTCGACGAAGCCACCGCGAGCGTCGATCCACTAACCGAGGAACAGATCCAGGAGGCCCTCGATCTGGTCCTGGCGGGCCGAACGGCGATCGTGATCGCCCATCGTCTCTCGACGGTAAGAAACGCCGATCGAATCATCGTGATGGACCGCGGCCGGATCGTCGAAGAGGGGAGCCACCGTGCCCTGCTCCAGCGGGGCGGTCACTACGCTCACCTGTACAACACCTACTTTCGCCATCAATCGCCGGACTACCGGCCCGGCGAAGGCTTCGTCGTCACCGCGCGGCCCGAATGACGATGGATCGACGAATATCCGATCCCGCCCAGTACTCACCGAGCGCGGTTCACGAACCGCCCCGACTGGCGTTTGGGCGATCGGTCGCCCGATCAGGTCACTCGGTGCTGTAACGTTGTGATACACTGTATCTATCTCTACGTCGCGAGCGATGGAGCCAGCAATTGGCAACGGATCAGAGCTGGGCGCGGTTGTACCACAACGTTAGCCTCGTCGAGTGCGACTCCAAGGACGTGCTCGACGAGCTGCTGAGCCTGCACGGCCTCGACCTCGTCGTGGTGGCACGCATCTCCGATCGGGTGGCCGTCGTCGACGGTCAGCAACGGGCCCAGACCGCGCGCGCCCTGGCCCGGCTAGGCCACTCGTATCGGGTGACGGATCTCCTGCCTCGAGCGCCCGGCTCGGCATGACCCAGATGGCCCGCCTGGCGATCGACCTCGCGCTCGATGCCCAACCCGACCTCGAGTGGTACAACGCGACCTCGCTTCGCACGATGCTCCGCTGGCGCAGCGAGCGCTGGCGCGACGTCAAGCCCAAGTCGGACGTCATCGCCCTCCTCGGTCAATGCCTTTTCGATGCCGCGTCGATTCAGTCGGCGATCGCGAGCACCGATCCCGTCGCGCGCGAGGCGCTCGCCTTGCTCAAACGGCAGGGTGGGGCGATGCCTCTCGCGGCGATGATTGGACAGATCGCGGTTTGGCATCCCGACCTGGACGCGGCACGCCTTCGGGCGGTGCCATCGGATCTGGTTCGGCGAGCTCTCGCCTTCTGGCACAACCCATCTCCACATTACAGCCGGGTCGCGGTTCACGACGTTCAGCGTCCTTCCTCGGATAACATCCATTCTGTCGTGATCTACTCTCCGTCGCGAATTCTCGATCGCTGCGAGACGCCGTGGGGTCTGGGCGCGCTGACGCTCTCGCCGGTGACCGGCGAGCGCGTGGGCACTCAGGTATCGCCGTCCGTCTGGCAAGGAAAGGTCCTTGGGTTCCTCCGGGCGATCGAGACACGCTCGCCGAAGATCCTTCAATCCGGCGGCATCGGATCGCGCGACCGCGAGGCGCTGGCGCAGGCAGTTGGGCTCGGACATGACGTTCCGGGCGCTCCGCGGCTGTCCGCCGCGAGCTTCTACCGAACGACCCTGGAGGCGGCGGGATTGCTGGAAGTAACCGGCGATCGCCAACTACGAACGACACCCGATGCATCCGGGTTCGTCGCGCTGCCACCTGCCCGTCAAGCGCGAGCGCTGCTGGATGCCTGGCTCGCGTCGGGTGAGAACGAGCTGCTCGCCCTCGGCCACCTGCGCTGCGAGCGGCACGCGAACCTGCCTCGGGTGGTGCCGGATCCGGAGCAACCACACCGGGCGCATCGACGGCTGGTTGACCGGTTGCGCTCGGAGGCCCAACCGGGCCAGTGGTATCGGGTCGACGACGTATCTCGCATCATGCGGTACGAGGACGTCGAGTTCCTGGTCTCCTGGCTCGATCCATCGCCGAATCGCTGGAACGGTTATCACTACTTCGACGATCGCGATCACTTGAAGTTTCCTCCCTATCCCGGCGTCACCCTGGAGGATTCGCGCGGGCGCCCGCGGTCGCTTGACCTGGGATCGGACTGGGATCTGGTGGAGGGCGCTTTCGTCCGCGCGGTCTTTCACGGCCCGCTGACCTGGCTTGGACTGGTGGAGTGCCGGACGAAGCCGGATGGAACGGACGTCTTCGCGATCAGTTGGCTGGGTGCGCAGGTGCTCGAGCTGAGTGGGAGCGTCGCTGGGCCCTCCCTTGCCGAGATCCCGTCGCATCGGGACGCCTTGATCGTTCAACCGAACTTCGAGGTGGTCGTCTACGACCCGGACGCGCGACCCGATTTGCTCTATCACATCGACCGCTTCGCCGAGCGAGTTTCCCGAGACCGACTGGCGATTTTTCGCCTGACGAACGAATCCGTGAGCGCCGGCCTGCAGCTTGGACTCCGGATCGACGACGTGATCGAGGTTCTCGAGGTGACCGCTCGGGCGCCAATTCCTCAGAACGTGGCTTTTTCCTTACGTGACTGGGCCCGGCGCTTCGAGTCAGTTCACTGGTATCGGAATGCCTGGTTGATCGAGGCCCCGGATGAAGCGACGCTCGATCGCTGGCTGGGCGATGCCCGCGTCGCGAGGGCGGTTGAACGGCGACTTTCGCCGACGGTCGGGCTTTGCGTGGGAGAACGTCCGCCGGAGTTGGCCGCCTATCTCCGGGCGCTCGGGTCCGAGGTCAGGGCGATCGACGCGAACGCTCCCCTGTCCCCAACCGGCTGGGTCGAAGGGGACGTCGTCGTTGCCATTCCCAACGCTGACGCCAGCTTCTATCTTCGTCGAACCCTTGGCGAGTTTGCCGAGCTAGCGAGCGAAAGTGGTCGGGTGTGTCGCTATCGGATCACCGATCGATCGATCGCGCGCGCGGTCGAGACCGGCCTGATGCCCGCGCGAATCCTGGAGGTGATCGATCGCGTGATCAGCGGGACGATCCCCGGAGGAATGCGGGTTCGGATCAAGGGCTGGGGCGGCGGATACGCCGCGGTCGCGCTGGGTCAGGTGGGAATCCTCGTCGCGCCGAACGCGGATGCCCTGCACGACCTCCGCGCCGACCCGGCCTTCGCCGGCGCCTTCATTCTGACGGTCTCGCCGACCGCGGCGATCGTCGATCAGGGCGCGCTCGCCCGCCTGAGAGATGCTCTGACCGAGCGCGGAATCGCGATCGAGGGGTATGACGCGGAGACCACGCGGCTCCTCTGACCGGTCGCGCTCGATCACGCAAGCGGCAGATTCGCCCTGGCGTCCAGGCTGAGATCGGAGCGAAAACCGGCCGTGAAGCGGTAATAGCCGGCCGCGGCGATCATCGCGGCGTTATCGGTGCAGAGCGAGATCGGCGGGTAGATCACCGGACGGCCGATCTGGCGGTCCATCTCCGAGCGGAGGAGGGAGTTCGCCGCGACGCCGCCGGCCAAAAGCACCTGACGCACTCCGAACTCCTCGGCGGCGCGTTTCGTCTTGGTGACGAGCACGTCGGCGACCGACTCTTGGAAGCTGGCGGCGACGTCGGCGCGGGTCAGCCCCGGATGGTTGTCCAGGCCCTCGGCGACGCGCAGAACGGCGGTCTTCAGGCCGCTAAAGCTGAAATCGTAGGTGCCTTCGAGCCAGGCGCGGGGCAGGCGCAGCTTCGACGGATCACCCTGGCTCGCGAGCTTTTGGATGGCAGGGCCGCCCGGATAACCCAGCCCGAGGATCCGCGCGACCTTGTCGAACGCTTCGCCCGCCGCGTCGTCCAGGGTGCGGCCGAGCACGCGGTAGCGATTGTGCTCGGTCATGAGCACGAGGTCCGAGTGCGCGCCCGACACGATCAGGCACATCGTTGGAAAATCGACGACGGCCCCGGTGAGCCAGTTCGCGTAGATGTGCCCCTCGAGATGATTGATCCCGACAAGCGGGAGATGACGGGCGAACGCGATTCCCTTGGCGGCATTCAGACCGACCAGCAGCGCACCGATCAGGCCGGGCCCATGGGTGGGCGCCACGCAGGCGATCTCGCTCCAATCGACCCCGGCCTGAGACAGCGCGCGTTGGATGGTTGGCACGATCGCCAGGACGTGCTGACGCGAGGCGACCTCGGGGACGACGCCGCCAAACGCTTCGTGGATGTCGATCTGCGATGCCACCACGTTCGCGAGAATTTGGCGGCCGTCGCGCACCACCGCCGCCGACGTTTCGTCGCACGAGGTTTCGATGCCAAGTACGTTGATCGGTGAAGTCATGAC
>JBOGTX010000311.1:0-1602 GCA_050695695.1 Chloroflexota bacterium | reverse complement strand
GATCATAGGCGCGCCAAAAAACGTAGGAGGGGCGGAATGGCCAGGTATCGGGTGGGAGTTATCGCCTGCGGAGGAATCGCCCGGGCGCACGGCCGCGGCTGGCAGGGAGCGGAGGCGGTGGAGATCGCGGCGCTCGCGGATACGAGCGCCGCGGCGCTGACCGAGTATGGCGACGCCTTCGGCGTCTCCCCGGAGCACCATTACCGAGATTACCGAGACATGCTGGACCGCGAGCGCCCGGACATCGTCAGCGTCTGCTCGTGGCACGGCCAGCACGCCGAGATGACGATCGCGGCGGCCGCGCGCAAGCCGAAGGTCATCCTCTGCGAGAAGCCGATGGCGACCTCGCTCGGCGAGGCCGACGCGATGCTCACCGCCTGCGAGCGCAACGGAGTCCGGTTGGCGATCGGCCACATGCGCCGATTCTACCGGGGCTGGGAGGAGGCGCGCCGCCTGGTCGCGGAAGGGGCCATCGGAACGCCGACCAGGGTGTGGTCGCTCGTCCACGACGGCATCCTCAACTGGGGAACCCACACGATCGACGGCCTGCGCTTCGTTCTCGGAGACCCGGCGACCGAGTGGGTGCTCGGCGCGATCGAGCGGAAGACCGATAAGTACGAGCGCGGGCTCCGCATCGAAGACGCCGGCACCGGCCTGATCGGCCTGGCCGGCGGAACCCTGGTGTCGCTGCTGGACGACCTCACCCCCTACGGCTCGATCAATTTCCAAATCACCGGCGCTGATGGCATCCTCGACGTCGACGAGGACAGGGTGAAGCTCTTCAACGCGACGACGAACGGCTGGCAGACGATCGAATTCCAGCGCCGGGACCCATTCGTCGGCCAGGCCCAGGGCATCGTCGATTGGCTGGACGGCAAGGTCGAGGACTACCGTGGCGAAGGCCAGCAGGCGCACGCGACGCTGGAGATCCTCATGTCGATCTACGAGTCGGCGCGGACGAACAGCGTCGTTCGCATGCCGTTGCAGACCAGGGTCAACCCGCTCGATCTGATGATCGAAAGCGGACAGTTGCCGGTCCAGTACCCGGGCCGTTACGATATTCGCTCGAAGCTCGTGCGCGGCGAGGGCATGTCCTGGCTTTGACGAGGAGAGAAAGTGCCAAAGATCACGGGCGTCCGCTGCATTCGGACGCGAAACAATGGAACCTGGGCGATCGTGAAAGTCTTGACCGATCAGCCCGGACTGTACGGAATTGGCTCGGCCAGCGACCACTACCGGAATGGCACGGTGATCCAGGCGATCGACGAGTTCGTCGCACCGCGACTGATCGGGCGCGACGCCCGGCAGATCGAGGACATCTGGCAGTCCACCCTGACCAGTGGCTACTGGCGCAACGACTCGATCATGAACACCGCGCTGGCCGGAATCGACGTGGCGTTGTGGGACATCAAGTGGAAAGAGGCGGGCATGCCGGTCTACCAGCTCCTTGGAGGCGCGTGCCGGTCCGCTGTGCCGTGCTACGCCCACGCGGTGGGCGATGACCTTCCGTCGCTGGTCGATGACATTCGCCGCTACGTCGAGGAAGGGTATTCGGTCATTCGCTGTCAGCTCGGTCCCTACGGCGGTGGCGGCTTCGTCGAC
>JBOGTX010000310.1:0-6009 GCA_050695695.1 Chloroflexota bacterium | reverse complement strand
CCCTCCGGCCAGGAGACGAAGCCGCCTGGTCCCTCGCCCCAATCGCGGCGAGCGCGATCGACGGGCGATCGGCGATGCGTCTCGACCCGGCCGATCGTGCCCCCCGGCTCCGAGCAAACTGTCTCGTCAAAGGCCGATTATCCGAGTTGATCGATCAACTCGGTGGCGACGATCCGGAGGGTTGCACCGTCGTCGCGGTCGGACCGAACGACGCCGCGAAGCTTCTGCCCCGGGCCGATCTGACCGTGCTGGCGATCGGGTTGGAAGGTAAATCGTCGTTTGCCGACGCGATCGGCCACTATGCCCGCTGGTTCCGACCCAATAGTTTGGTGGTGGACCTTGGCTCGACCAAGGCGGAGCCTTTGGACATCCTGGACCGGACGGTCGATCCGCGAGTTGGCTTGCTCGGCGCCCACCCGCTCTTCGGTCCGGCGGTCTCGGACGTCACCGGGCTGATCGTGGCGGTCGTCGACCCGCCCGGCGGACGGGCGGTCTCGCCGTGGCGCGAATGGTTCCTGGCGCGGCTCGCCGAGCAACGCCTGATCGTCACGCCAACCACTGCCGTCGAGCACGACGACGCGATGTCGTTCGTTCAGGCGCTCACCCACTTCACCCTCCTCTCGTTCGCCTACACCTTCGTTCGTTTGGACCAGGACCCCGCCGAGCTGCTCAAGTTTCGGACGCCGGTGTTCGAGCCGCTGCTCTACCTGGCCTCGCGCGTCGCCCACCTGGCGCGGACCAACCCGGACACCTATCGATCGATCCAGTATCACACCAGGCGGCCCGACGTTCGTGCCGCGTTTCTGGCTGCCGCCACCGAGATCGTGTCGGCGGTCGACGCCGGCCATCCCGGGACCGATGCCGAGCCGCCCGGCGCATCCCCGGACCGCCTCGCCCAGATCTTCGCTCGCTATGGCGCCCCTTGGTCCCCGGATCGGTCGGACCGGCGCGACCGCCAGCGACGCGAGCACTTCCTCGAGATGGGCGCCCGCCTGGTCGATGGGCTGAATCGCCTTCGCGAAGACGTCGTTTCGTCGGCGGGGCAGGTCCGGGCGGTGGAGGAGAGACGACGCGGCCAACCTCCTCGCGTCGTGGTGGGAATCGTCGACCTGGATTTGCTCGACCCGGGCAAACAAGACGTCGCGTCGCGGATCCGTCTCCGCCCGATCAACCTGGTTCTAGGCAGCGCGCAGGGCGGCGAGGGGGCAGATCCGGACGGTACCCACGACCTGATCATCCCCCTCGCCCGGGCGAGGGTCCTTGGCGATGACGAGCTCTTCGATTGGCTCCTCCGGCAAGGCGATCTCGTCGAGCGACGATCGTGCGATCTCCTGGTGCCGCGATGGTTCGACGGGCAAATCCTGACCCGTCTGTTGAAGGGCTTTCCGCACGATCGCGCCGAGCGGAGCAGCCGGGTTTGGGAGGTCGAGGTCGAGGCGATCGAGCCCAGCCCAACCTCGACGACGGTCCCGTCCGGCCAGGTCGCGGCGCGGGTCACGCTCTCGATCGTCTCACACCCGGCCGAGATCGTCGAGACCCGACGGGCGGTTCAACGGTCCGTCGCATCGGAGTCCGACACGCGGCTCCGCGAGCTCGACTCCGCCATCAGCCGGGCGCGCCTGGCAACGCCGCGCGGCGCCGTCCCGAGGGAGCTCGCGCGAAACAAGGACGACCTCAAGCGACAGCGGAAAAGGCTGACCGACTGGCGAACCATGGTGGTCGACCGAGAGGTGAGGCGCTTGACCCGGTTGCGCGTTCACGAGATCTACCAGGGCACGCTTAGCTGGCTGAATCAACACGGGTGCTCGGGCCTGTGCTGAGCTCGTCCGTCGGCAGTCCGCCCGCATGGGGTTGGAGCAGCTCGTGTGCTCTCCGCGCCAGCTCGTCGACTTCGAATGGCTTCGCCAGCACTTCCAGGCGCCCGGGAACCTGCCCAATGGGGGCCTGGCCAGCCGAGGCTTCCTCGCCAGAGGCCGAAACGACGAGAATCGGAACGTCGGCGAACCGAGAGTCCGCGCGCAACGCCCGTAGCAGTTCCCAACCACTCGGCGGTGGCATGTTCAAGTCGAGAAAAATGAGGCTTGGCTCGACCTGCTGGATCCGCCGTAGCGCGTCGCGCGAAACCGTGCAGCCCTCGACCCGATAGCTATCGCGCAGCACCACTCTGATCAATTCGACAAAATCGGGATCGTCGTCGATCACCAACACCGTTGCCGCCATCGGCCTTCACCTCCTCGCGCCGATCGACGAACGTTCCCTGGCACGCCTCTTGGTTGCCCGCCTTGCCCGCCATCGGCCGAGATTCGAGATCATTGTAATCCGCGCGCGGCGGACGATGCAACGACGATGTGCACAATGTTATCGGCAAAAGCACCGACGCGGTCAGCGCTCACCGGGCAGATCCGGACGATCCGCTGGCCAGGTGGTATGATCCAGGGTGATTCCCGGCTACACCGGAGTGTCTTCACCAGGGTGGGCTCAATTCATACCGACGACCGATCGAGCGATGATCGCCGAGACGACGGCCCGACGCCGTTGCGGCGGCAATACCTCCAGCTCAAGCGTCGCTTTCCCGATAGCATCCTACTTTTCCGCCTCGGGGACTTTTACGAGGCGTTTGACGACGACGCGCGCGTTCTGTCATCGGAGCTCGCCATCGTCCTCACCGGCCGCGAGGTCGCTCGTGGCCAACGCATCCCCATGGCCGGGATTCCTTACCACTCGCTCGATACCCACCTGGCTCGCCTCGTCAAGAAAGGCTTCCGGGTTGCGGTCTGCGAGCAACTGAGCGACCCTCGGACCAGCAAAGGACTGGTCGAGCGCGACGTGACCCGGGTGATCACCCCCGGCACGGTCGTCGAGCCGGCGATGCTCGACGAGGGCCGAAATAACTACCTGGCCGCCGTCGTCTCCGACGGGCGCGAGGTTGGGCTGAGTTACGCGGACGTCAGCACCGGCGAGTTTTTCACGACCCAGTTCGTCCACGACGAGAGCGCCACTTTGCGACGAGAGCTGGAGCGCCTCGCCCCCGCGGAGATCCTGATTCCGGCCGACGATCCGCTGACCTCGGACGACCTCTTTCCGGCGTCGGCCGGTCGCGTCAGCACGCTGGACGCCTGGCACGCCGAGCTATCGACCGCGCGGGAGTTTCTCGGTCGGCACTTCGAGGTCGCGTCGCTCGAAGGATTTGGCCTGGCGAATCGGGCGCTCGCGGTACGGGCCGCCGGCGCGCTCCTCCATTACCTCGCCGACACCCGGAAGTCCGCGCTGTCTCAACTGAGCGAGCCTCGATCCTACTTCACCTCGGACTACATGCTGCTCGACCCGGCGACCCGCCGCAATCTCGAGCTGACCGAAACTGCCCGAAGCGGCGCCAATCGTGGCTCTCTCACCTGGGTCCTGGACCAGACGCGGACCCCTGGTGGCGCGCGCCTGCTCCGCGCCTGGCTGAATCAGCCACTCCTTGATCTGAAGCGATTATCCGAGCGATTAGAGACGGTCGACGAGCTGGTCGCCGACACGCCAGGTCGAGCCCGGCTCCGAGATCAGCTGGTCAGGGTCCGCGATCTCGAGCGGTTGATCAATCGGATCGGCCAGGGCCTCGCCGGGCCGCGCGACCTCCTCGCGCTGAAAGCGAGCCTGGAGGCCGTCCCTTCCCTCCGGGACATCCTGATGCCGTCGGGAATCGCGACCGACCACCTGCCAGGGCGGCGCGCGATCGCGGCCGATCTTGACGACTGCCCGAACGTGGTCGAGCTTATCGGCCAGGCGATCGAGGCCGACCCTCCGTCCAGCCTTTCCGACGGCGGAGTCATCGCGCCGGGGTTCTCCCGCGAGCTCGACGATCTGCGCGACTCGTCGTCCCATGCGCGCGATTGGATCGCCGGACTCGAAGCCACCGAAAGGGAGCGCACCGGCATTCGTGGGCTCAAAGTCGGCTACAATCGCGTCTTCGGCTATTTCATCGAGGTGAGCAACGCCAACCGGGGCGTGGTTCCAGACAGCTACCTCCGCAAACAGACGCTGGTTGGCGCGGAAAGGTACGTGACCCCAGAGCTGAAGGAGTATGAGGCGATCGTGCTCAACGCGAAGGAGCGCGCTGTCGAGATCGAGCAAGCCCTGTTTCATCAGATTTGCTCGCAGATCGCGGCCGATCGCGAGCGGGTGCTGCGCGCCGCGCGCGCGATCTCCCTCGCCGATGCCGTCGCGTCTCTGGCCGAGGTCGCCGTCCAGAATCGCTTCAGCCGTCCGGTCCTGGACGACGGCACCACCATCGACATCGTCCAGGGGCGGCACGCGGTCGTCGAGCTGGCCCGTCCCGATGAGCCCTTCACCCCGAACGACACCCGCCTCTCCTGCGACGACGCCCAGATCGTTTTACTCACCGGCCCGAACATGGCCGGCAAATCGACCTATTTGCGCCAGGTCGCGCTGATCGTCCTGTTGGCCCAGATCGGGAGCTACGTGCCGGCGGAATCGGCCCGCGTCGGCCTGGTCGACCGGATCTTCACGCGGGTCGGCGCGCAGGATGACCTGAGCGCGGGGCAAAGCACCTTTCTGGTAGAAATGCTCGAAACGGCGCAGCTCTTGACCCAGAGCACCCGCCGAAGCCTGCTCGTCCTCGACGAAGTCGGCCGAGGCACCAGCACGTACGACGGCCTGGCCATCGCCCAGGCGATCGTCGAGTACATCCATAACCATCCCCGACTCGGCGCGAGAACCCTGTTCGCGACCCATTACCACGAGCTGACCGAGCTAGCGAACGTCTTGCCGCGAGTTCGCAACTTTCGCATGGACGTGGTCGAGGAAGGAAACAACGTCCACTTCTTGCACCGGGTCGTGCCGGGTGGCGCCGACCGTAGCTACGGCATCCACGTCGCCCGGCTCGCTGGAATTCCGCGCGCCGTCACCCGCCGCGCCGAGGAGATCCTGCGCGAGCTCGAACGCCACGACCACCGCCGGGGGCGGCGACGCGAGCCCGAGGTGGAAGTGATCCAACTCTCCATGCTGGGCGAGCTCAATCCGGCGATTGACGAGCTCAAGGACCTCGACGTTCTCTCGTTGACCCCGATTGAGGCGATTGGCAAATTGTTCGAGCTTCAACAGAAAGCGAAGGAGAGCTCGTAGAAGCGAACCGGCCCGGCGAGTGCCCGCCGAACGTGACCGGTCTAGCCCGTCAGCGCGCCCCGGGCGATGCCTGCCGGCGACCGAGCGCGTCGCGGATCGCCTTCTGATCGCTCCACGGTAGCTCGGCTTGTCCGAAGCACATCGAGCGCTCGTGTCCCTTTCCGGTCACCAGCACGACGTCGCCCTCGCCGGCCTCCTCAATCGCGCGGGTGATCGCCTCGCCGCGGTCCGGGACTTTCCAGAAGTCGATCCCTTCTCGTCGTCCGGCGCGTTCGCAGCCCTCGGCGATCTCGGAGAGGATCGCGTCCAGACTTTCGGTGCGCGGATCCTCCGCGGTCAGAAAAATCCGATCCGCTCGGCGCCCGGCGATCTCGCCCATGCGCGGGCGCTTCTGGCGGTCGCGCAGGCCGGCGCAGCCGAACACGACGAAGAGCCGACGGCGGCACCGCTCGCGCTGTAGGGCGAGGACTTGCTCAAGGCTGTTGGGGGTGTGCGCGAAGTCGACGTAGACCGCGAATTCCTGTCCGAGATCGATCCGCTCCAGGCGACCGCGCACCGGCTCGAAGGCGCGCAACCCTTCCTGGATCGCCGCGACCGGAACATCCCAGAGCAGCGCCGCCGCCGTCGCGGCGAGGGCATTCGCGACGTTGTACCAGCCGACCAGGGGTAGATCGACCGGAAACGAATGATCCGGCGCCTCGACGTCGAACCGCGTCCAGCTCTCGCGCTCGCGGACCGCCCGAGCCCGCACGTCCGCCCGCCGCTCCAGGCCGTAGGTCAGGCGGTTCTCGCACCAGATCGGGGCGATCCGTTCGGCGGAAGCGTCGTCGAGGTTGAAGGCGATCGACTTGGCGACGCCCGGCTTGCCCGCGCCATCGGCAA
>JBOGTX010000309.1:0-14702 GCA_050695695.1 Chloroflexota bacterium | reverse complement strand
CGGCGGCCTCCGATCGGCCCGGGCGATCGTCGAGCTGGCGCGCCTGTCCGGACGACGGGCGATCGTGACCACGACGATCGAAGCGGGGATCGGTACCATGGCCGCCCTTCACCTCGCGGCAACGGTTCTCGACGGCGCGCTGGCCAACGGGATCGCGACCGGCGCGTTACTCGCCGGCGATCTGATCGACGAGCCACTGGCGGTCGAGCGGGGCGCGATGCGGCTTTTTCGACGGCCCGGCCTCGGCGTCGAGATCGACCAGGAGCAGCTTCGGCGATTTGGCAGCGGGGTGCGGGGGTAGGCTTGAGATGGATTCTCTCTCGAACACCCGATCCACCGTGGTCCCGGATTGGCCTGGTCAGCGCGCGCACCTCTCCGGGGATCGGCTAGCGCTGGTCGTCGGCGACCGCCGCTGGACCTACGCCGGGCTTGATCGACTCGCCGACCGGATGGCGCGACAACTCACCGCCCTGGGCGTTGGGGCCGGCGATCGGGTCGCGCTCATACTGGCCAACGGCTCGGAGTTCGTCGGGCTGGTCCACGGCTTGACCCGGCTCGGCGCCATTCTGGTACCGATCAATCGACGCCTGACCCCGGCCGAGATCGAGTGGCAGATTGGCGATGCCGGGGCGGGCCTGCTGATCCACGACCGCCAGCACGTGGCAACCGCCGAGGCGGTGACCGATGGCCGGCCGGGGCGGCGGCGCCGGCTGATCGCATCGGACGAAGCGATCGGGGAGATTGGCCTCACCAGCGTCGCCGAGAGCGAGCGGATCGGGCGCGATCGGATCGACCTGGGCGCGGTTCAGAGCATCATCTACACGTCGGGGACGACCGGACACCCCAAGGGCGCGCTCATCACGTATGGGAACCTCTGGTGGAGCGCGGTCGGCTCGGCGCTGAACCTGGGGCACCGCCACGACGATCGCTGGCTCGTCTGCCTACCCCTGTTCCACATCGGAGGGCTGTCGATTCTTTTTCGAAGCGCGATCTACGGCATCGCCGCGATCGTCCAGGAGCGCTTCGATCCGGACGCGGTGAACCGGGCGATCGACGAGGACGGCGTGACGATCGTGTCAGTCGTCAGCACGATGCTCCAGCGAATGCTCGAGGCGCGCGGCGACCGCGCCTATCCGTCAACCCTGCGCTGCGTTCTACTGGGCGGCGGTCCCGCGCCGCGCCCGCTGCTCGAAGCCTGCGCCAGTCGGAACGTTCCCGTCGTTCAGACCTACGGGCTGACCGAGGCGACCTCCCAGGTGGCGACGCTGGCGCCGGAGGACGCGCTGCGCAAGCTGGGCTCGGCGGGGAAGCCATTGCTGGGCACCGAGCTGCGGATCGCGCGCGACGGAGCGGATGCGGTGCCGGGTGAGGTTGGCGAGATCGTCGTCCGCGGGCCAACGGTGTCGCCTGGTTACGTCAACCCGCGAGATGCGAGCGCGGCGTGGGATGATGGCTGGCTGCGCACTGGCGACCTGGGCTACCTCGACGACGAAGGCTTCCTGTACGTCGTCGATCGGCGCGTCGACCTGATCGTCTCCGGCGGCGAGAATGTCTATCCCGCCGAGGTGGAAGCGGCGCTCCTCGCCCACCCGGCCATCGAGGAGGCCGGCGTGATCGGCGTTCCCGACCCGCGCTGGGGCCAGGCGGTCGCCGCGGTCATCAAGCTCAGGGGCGACGCGGCGCCGAGCGTCGACGAGATTCGCGCCTTCTGCCGGTCGCGCCTGGCCGGGTACAAAGTACCGACCCAGCTTCGCTTCGTCGACGCGCTCCCACGCAACGCCACCGGCAAGCTCTTGCGCCGCGAGTTGCGCGGGAAGCTGATCGACTGCTCACATGCCTAGCAGACCTGGGGCATGCCGCAGTTGGCCACCGTCGCCTTCCCGGTGCCGGAGGAACGTTCACCGCGAAGGCACGAAGACGACGTTTGGACCACGAAGGGCGCGAAAGGCCGCGAAAAAGCGCGAAAGGCGAGATCCACCCGCCCGAGCTTTTCGTGCCTTCGCGGTGACAGGTCTCCGGTTGCCCAAAGCTCGTGATGCTTCATATTTTGCTCGCAATCCTCAGAGCACCCCCGGGTGATCCAATCGTTTGGCAATCCGGTCGACGATGAAGAGCAGGGTGAAGCTGATCACCCCGTTGAAGATGCCGATCGCCGTCGTGAAGTCGAAGCGTGCCTGCTGAATGCCATCGCGGTACATCAGCGTATCGATGATGTCGCCGGTTGGCAGGACGATCGGGTTCTGAAGAATGAAAATCTGCTCGAAGCCAACCGACATGAAGTACCCGGCCTGGAGAATGAACATCGTCGCGATCACCATCGCGATGCTGGGCACGGTGACGTGGCGGATCAATTGCCAGCGTCCGGCCCCGTCCATCTTCGCCGCCTCGTAGAGCTGCGGATCGATCGAGGTCAGGGCGGCGAGGTAGATGATCGCCACCCACCCCGAGCTCTTGAAGATGTCGCTGATCACAACCACCGGCTGGAAGAGGTCCGCCCGGTTCATGAAGCTGACCGAGCTCCCCCCCAGCGACTCGATGACTGAGTTCACCGGGCCGAATTGTGGCTCGAGCAGGATGTACATCAGCGAGCCGAAGATCACCCAGGAGAGGAAGTTGGGCAGGTAGACCAGTGTCTGAACGACGTTCTTGAAAAGCTTCTGCCCGACTTCGTTCAGCAACAGGGCGAGAACGATTGGCGCGGGGAAGTAAAAGATCAGCTTGAGAAATCCGATCGTGATCGTGTTGCGGAAGGCTCGCCCGAACATCGGGTCCGCGAAGAGCTCCTGGAAATGCTGGAACCCGACCCAGGGGCTACCGAAGATGCCATCGGCCAGCCGGTAATCCTTGAACGCGATGACGTAGCCGGCGAGAGGCACGTACTGGAAGATCAGGTAATAGGCGAACGGCAGCAACAGCAGGGCGTACAGGACGTTGTACTTCCAGACGCGCCGCAGCGACTTTTCCAGGCTCATTCGATCGATCATCGTTCGCTTTTCTCAGGTCGAGAGCGCCTGATTGACCTCGTTGGTAATCTGCGGACCGCCGTTCTTGTTCCAGAACGCGATCCACTCGCTCCAACCGCTCTCGATCGGGACCGCCCCGGTGCCGAGCTGCGACAGAACCTCCTGGAACTTGGTCTGGAGGGTCGGAAAGTACTTTTTGTCCGAGGGCACCGGCGCCTGCTTCGCGCTCACCAGCTCGAACTTCTTGGCGAGCGCGGTGCCGGCGATGTCCTCAGCCGGGGTCGTCGCCTTGAGCTGATCGGCATAGAACTTGGTCATCGTGTCGGGAATGCCCTTCCAGCCATTCCAGAACGTCTCATTCTGGTAGCGGATGTTCATGTAAAGGGTTTGATCCGTCGCCTTCTGCACCCGCTGGTTCCAGTCCGGCATTTGCGCCTGCTCTTCGGGCGTGTACAGCTCGAAGTAGCCGTCGGAGGTGAATCCTTTGGCGGTCAGCCCGGGCACACCGGCGTCGCCCGCCACCAGCTTGTTCCAGCCATCCGGGGTGAACTGCCAGTTGATCATGCGCACGATGTCATTCGGGTTCTTGGCCTTCTTCGAAATGATGTAGCCCCATTGCATTCCCTCGCCGGAGCAGCCTTGCCCGCCCGGTCCTTTCGGCGGGGCGACCGCCGCCAGGGTGGCGTCCTTCACGACCC
The DNA here is from genome assembly GCA_050695695.1 of Chloroflexota bacterium. Taxonomy (GTDB): domain Bacteria; phylum Chloroflexota; class UBA6077; order FW602-bin22; family CADDYW01; genus JAJPKB01. Next base: position 11,041 of record JBOGTX010000309.1, on the reverse strand, counting down.
CGCGAATCTGGGTCTGGGTCTCGTAGATCCCCGACCCGCTGAGTGGCTCGACGCCGGTCTTACCGCCCTGGAACGCGGTGTGGCTGGTGATGTCGCCGGTGACCGAATCCGGATCGAAGACGCCTTTCTTCCACTGCCCGACGATCCAGTTGAGGGCGTCTTTCATCCCCGGCTGGATCCAGTCGCACACGACCTTGTCGCCCCGCTTGCGCCAGAAGGTGTTGTGGTGGTGACCGACCGCGACGCCGAACGCGTGAAAGAGGAAGTCGTCGAAATAGAACGCCGTATCGATCTCGTACCCCCAGGTGTCCTTCTTGCCATTGCCATCGGGATCCTTGTTCGTGGCGGCATTGAAGAACGCCTCGTAGTCGGCGAGCGACTCCAATGGACCCAATCCCAGCTTCGTGAGCCAGTCTGTGCGGGCGGCAGTGATCCAGATGTTAGGATCCCAGGTCGACGGCATGTACATGTGCTGGCCCTTGTACGAGCCGGTCGCGAAGTAATCGGGCGGGGTGCGGGCGAGCAGGTCCTGGCCGTCGCTCTTCAGGAAGTCGTTCACCGGAACGATCATCGAGTTGGCCATGAGCAAGGGGATGTCGTTGATCGCGTTGACCAGCATGGTATCTGGAATGTCGCCGGTGGCGATCTGGGCCGGCATTTTATCCTTGTAGGCCCCGTAGCTGAACCACGAGAACTTGATCGTGACGTCCGGGAACTGCTTGCGCCAGGCCGAAAAGTTGTAGCCGTTCCAGACGGCATCCTGGCTCCCGCCGGTGAAGCTCTGGAAGGAGATCTCGACGTTGCCTTTCGCCGGCGCGGCTTGAGCCGCTGGAGCGCTCGTTGGCGCGGCGGCGGGCTTGCCGCTGGCGACCACGCTGGGGGATGCCGTCGTACCTGAGGTGCTCGGCGCCGATGGCGTCGAGGATGACGTGGGGGCCGCGCTTGGCGAACACGCGACCAGGAGCGCCGGAACCGAGGCAGTTGCCAATCCAATCAAGCGTCGGCGCGAAAGCTTTGTCCGCATCTGTTCCTCTCCGTTGTCGTCAATCTCCGCGAATCCCCAACCCTGGCTCGTACCTCCTCTGGCCCGCGACCGGGCCTGATCCTTACCCCTTGATCGCGCCAAGGGTGAGACCCTTGGTGAAGTATTTCTGCAGGAAGGGGTACACCGCGAAGATCGGCAGCGCGGTCAGCACGACCGCCGCGGCCTTGATCCCTTCAGTCCCGGCCAGCCGGTTGAAGTCGCCCGGCAGCGCGCCGGACGCCGCCAACTGGCTCGAAAAGATGATGTCGCGCAGGACCGGCTGAAGGGGCTCCAAATCGCCATTGGTGATGAAAAAGACGGCCGGCAGGTACATGTTCCAGTTCTGAACGAAGTAGAACAGTGTGATCGTCGCCAGCGCCGGTTTCGACAGCGGCAGGTAGATCCGGGTCATGATCTGCCACTGGTTCGCGCCGTCCATCACCGCGGCCTCTTCGAGCTCGACCGGCAGGGTATCGAAAAAGCTACGCATCAGGATCAGATTGAACGAGTTGATCGCGTACGGAAGAATCAGCGCGAAGTAGCTGTCGATCAGACCAAGGTAGCGGACGGTCAGATAGAACGGGATCAGGCCGGGCGGAAAGACCATCACGATGACGACAACGTACATCAGGACGGACCGCCCCGGCAACCGAGGCCGCGAGAGGGCATAGGCGGCGCAGGTCGTCAGAAACATTTGCAGCGGGGTCGCGATCACCGTCACGATCACCGAGTTTCGCAGGCCGGTCAGAAACTGATCGCTCTGGATGATGTCCAGATACGCGCTCAGGGTAAAGCCCACCGGCCAGAAGAAGACCTCGCCGGCGCGAATGAACGCCTCCGGGCTGAACGAGCGGGCAATGACGTTGATGACCGGTACGATGGCAATCGCGGTAAAGACAGTCAGCGCGACGTAGATGACCGCCGACCCGAACCGGTCGGTCAAATGACGGCCCGAGACGGCCTGACTCCGGTTGACGGCATCGGTCGCCCGGTCGGCTACCTGCATCGCATCCGCCTCGGTGAGTTGGTCTCTGGAAGACCGCGATCGAGTTGACGCCAGTGCGCGTATTATACCGTGGCGAGTCGAATGTGGCTACGCTTGACCGGGTTCGGGAGATCACGCAAAATCGTGAGAGTTGCCGTCCGGTGATCCCGTGGTGTACCCTGGGTTCCGACGGTGTCACCAGGTATTGGCCAGGATCGACGGGGGAGTTGAGATGAAGAAGCTTATTGGCATCTACTTGCCGGCCAGCGTGGTGAACGAAGACCCCGGCTACCTCGAGGCGCTTCAGCGGTCGATTGGCCTCACCCACGTCCTGCTCTCGAGCCGACAGGTTCGTCTCTCTGCGGCAACCCTCGCCCTTAATCCTTTTCGCCGAGCGACCGATCCACATGAGGTACTCGCGGGTCTGGTATGCCGAGGTCTGGACGGCGGGATTCCCGGCAACCTGGCCGAGGCGCACCCCGAACCGGCCCGCTGGGGCCCGTCGGTCGCGTTTGGCGACGACTCGGCGCTCCGGCGGGCGATCGACGCGCTCCGGGCCGGTGGCCTCACGGCCTGGTACGTCGGCGGAGCGTGGACCGCGAATAGTCTCATGTTCTGCCCGAGTAAGGAACCGGTGAACGCCTGGCTCGAAGCGGTGTACCGCGACGTCGCGGAAAGCTACGACGTCGAAGCGATCGACGTCACGCACGCCCGTTACCCCAAGTTCGCGTTCGTCGACTCCCTGTTTCAGTGCGCCTGCCCCGACTGCGCCAGCTCGGCCGCCGATCTGGGGTACGATCTCCCCTGGATCGCCAACCGGCTCCGCCACCTGATCGAGCGATTGGGAGAAGTCTCGGCCGACGAGCTTCGCGCGGTCGCGCGGGAGTCCGCCGGACCTCTCGACCTGCTCCAGGTCCTCCCCGACGCCGTCGCGCTGGGCTCCTGGCTCAACTTCCGCTGCGATCTAATCGCCCGAAATCTCCGCCGCTTTCACCGGGCAGTTCGCGACACCGGTCGGCCGGTGCTCTTCGGGAGCGACACCTACCCGCCGGCCCTTGCCGCGCTCTTCGGGCACCGCTACCGGGAGTGGTCGAGTCATTCCGATTTCTCCAGCCCGCTCCTCGCCCACATTTTTGCCTTCGTCACTCAGGGCTTCGCGAGCTGGACTCGCTTCTTACAAGACCGGATCGACGGCCTGTCCGAGAGCGACGCCCTTGGCCTGCTCTACCGAATAACTGGTTACGCCGGGCTGGGCATGCCAGACACGATCGAGGCGCTCGGGCTTGATCGTCCGGACGGCGAGTTCCATCAGGTACCGATTGTCGGGCTGATGGAACGCGATCTCGAAAAGAGTCGCCGTTATGCGTCACCGGGAATTCCCAGCTATCCGATCATCCAGGGCGGCGTCTGGCCGGTGGAGGTCGTACGGGGGCTGATCGCCGCCGCCGAACGCCTTGGCCACGACGGCATCATTTTCCAGGGAAGCGGGTCGCTGCTGGAATACCGGGGGCGCGCCTGAGGAAGGAGGCGGGAGAAACCGGCACCGGAAAGGAAGACGTTGGGACCACGAATGGCGCGAAAGGCCACGAAAAAGCGCGGAGGCAGAGTGCGCCTATCCTCAGCTTTTCGATCTTTTTCGCGCCGTTTCGTGCTTTTCGTGGTCCAGACGTCCTCTTCGCGCCGTCGCGGTGCCGTCTTCTCCCGGCCGGTGGCTGGGAATGCTACAGGTTGGAAGGGGTGAATGGCATGGGAGATCCGCGACCTGCCCGGGTCGCGATCGTCACCGGGAGCGGCGGCGGCCTCGGGCAGGTGATTGCTCGGACCCTGGCGAACGAGGGCGCGACGGTCGTCGTGTCCGACCTGGATGCGGCGCGTGGCCAGGCGGTCGCTAGCGAGCTCGGCGAGGCGACGCTCTTCGTCCAGACCGACATCACCGATCCGACCAGCGTCGATCATTTGGTGACTCAGACCGTCGAGCGGTACGGGCGGGTCGACGTCCTGGTGAACAACGCGGCCATCACCGGCCATCATCCGAGCTACCAGAGCTACGATTTCCTGGAGACGCCGCTCGAGTTCTGGCGCTCGATACTCGAGGTGAACGTCACCGGCCAGTTCATCTGTCTGCGCGCGATCGGGCAGGTGATGGCCAGGCAGCGCCAGGGCGTGATGGTGAACGTCTCGTCGATCGCCGGTCTCCAGGCGACGCCGAAAACGTCGGCCTACAGCGTCAGCAAGGCGGCGGTCAACATGCTGACACGATGCGCGGCGCTCGAGCTCGCCGACTTTGGGATTCGAGTGAACGCGGTGGCCCCGAACGGGATGCATCGACCGGAGCCGGGCCGGCTGCCACCGGTGCCGAGCGAGCGTGTCCTGGTGAACCGCGTCGCCGAGTTCACGGACGTCGCCGACGTCGTCGCCTTCCTCTGCTCGGATGCCGCGCGCTACATCAACGGGCAGGTCATCTCGGTCGACGGCGGCGAGACGGTCGGCATGCGCCGTCGCCGGGCCTGAGGCAGAGAGCGACATGACGAGGCCGATGGTCGAGCGGCCCCTCCCGCGCCCTCCCCGTGGACGGGGAGGGAAGGCCCGTCCCCCCCGTCCACGGGGGGACCACAGGGGGGCCACTCGTTCGTCAGCCCAACGTCATTGCTTTACGCTCGAGGTGGTCAGCGACGGTTAGCCGGCGATCCGATAGCGCTTCAGGTACGCTTCGTCGAACTCGAGCCCGAGGCCGGGCTGATCCGTCAACTGAATCCGGCCCTCGGCGATCTGGAAGTCCTGGTAGAGGTGGGCCCAGACCTCCGGGGGCTGGTTCGGGGTGGTGGCCGGGACGAGCGCGCCGTTGGGCAGCGCGGCGACGAGGTGGGCGTTGAGCTCGGGAAAGCTGGCCCCGTGCGGCGCGACCTGCACGTGGAACGCGCTCGCCAGGCCGGCGATCTTCCGCCAGTTGGTGTAGCCCCCGGCGCCCAGGATGTCCGCCTGGAGGTAGCTCAGGCCGCCCCTCTCCAGGAGCGCGCGGCAGCCGTGGATCGAGCTCTCACCCTCGCCGCCGGCGACCGGAATCCGCGTGTTCTGCCCGACCAGGGCCAAACCCAGCGGCTGATCGTCCCAGTGGACCGGCTCCTCGAGCCAGAAGACGTCGTATTCCTCGATCCGCCGGGCGACCGCGACCGCCGAGCGCGGGTCCAGTGCCCGAAAGATATCCACCATCAGCGTCACATCGGGGCCGATCGCCCGCCGGGCGGCCCGGGTCTCGGCGACGATGTGATCGGGTTCGGGCCGCAGGATGTGGAACTTGACCGCCCGATAGCCGTTCGCGACGCGGCTCGCGAGCTGGTCGCCGAGCTCCTGGGGCGTACTGGCCCGGGTCGGAACGTCGGCGTAGGCCGGAGCCCAATCGCGGTAACCCCCGAGGAGCTGCCAGCAGGGCAGGCCGGTACTCTTGCCCAGAACATCCCAGAGGGCGACGTCGAGCGCGCCGATCGCGCCGACGATGACGCGCTCCTGCCCCAGTCGGGGAATCATCGCCTCGGCCATCGACGCCCAGAGCCGCTCGACGTTGCGTGGATCCTCTCCGATCAGGCGGGGCGCGAGCAGGTCGCGGATGATCTCGACCTGGCTACCGCCGGTCCGGCTGATCCCGATCAGCCCGGCGTCAGTGTAGACCTTCAGCGCCGCGAAAACGCGCCCCCGCGGCGCGAACGGATCATCCCAGGTGGGCGCGAACGGAATGCTCTCGATTCGAGTGATCTTCATGCCAACTCCCCGTGACGATCAACGCCGCGCTCATTATTGGCGGGGTTGACGGCACTCTTGGGTCAAGTCTAACCGTCACCGCCGGAGAACACCACACCATCGACGAGGAGCGTTTCGCAAGCGGGCTCGGAGGGCTTGCCCGCCGCGACCGAGAGTCGCCGGGCATGCGGTCGCCGGGCGAGAGTTCGGGCCCGTTCGCCAGCGATGACGGACGATCAGGCGAGAGCGCGAGGGTCGAGGGACCACCGGTGACGTACTTGACGCGACCGGTCACTGGTAATCGCCAGAGTTGCTTGCTGTTCGGCCCATCGAACGCCGCGACGTATCCCGGTTGGAGGTCTGCTCTGGCGGACGTGTCGACCGCGGCGACATACAATCGCGGGCCATCGGTGGACGGGATGGCGTCGACGTCGACGCCCGTGTCGAGCGAATAGACTGCTTTTTTCGTCGCGAGATCCACGACTGTCACGTGTCCGGCGACCGTGCCCGGGGAGCCGCCGGCCCGTGGGGTCTCGCTCAGGATGTAGAGGTGCCCTGGCGCGCGAACTGGAACACCGAGGCCGCGGCCGCATCGCCGACCCCATTCGTAACCCACACCCTGAGGGGCGAAGCAACCGCTGGCCCGATGGCGTATATTGCCACGAGACCAGCGGCGGTCGCAGTAGCGGCAGCAAAAAGAAGTATCCGGCATCGGGCATTGCCGCGTGACATCCAGATACCGCCGAACCCACGGGAACTCATCAAGCGGATGGCGCGAACGGGCGCAGCGACGCGGCAATGTCGAGCAGCTCCGACTTCGTGACGTCGCTTGGCGACGCGTAGATCCAGATCTCGGTTGCACTATGCTCGAAGACGACAAAGTGCAAGTTCGACGTCCGCTCTCGCGAAGCATCCTCGTGGCCCGGCACCCAATCTCCGGAGACGTAGACGCCATCGAGTTCGCTAATGCGCACGGCCTGGGCCGATCCCGGCTTGACGTCGTATGGCCGGACCGCGGCGCTTCCCGATGGACGGTGGTCCTCAATGATCGTGATCGCCCGTTGTGACGCTGCCGCATCGTTCCCGTTCTGATAGGTGAGCCGGACCTGTTGCCGGTTCCCGCTGGTCAGCGTCGCCGGGCCTCGGATCGCCGCGTAGCCAGGGGGAACGAACGTCGGGACCAGTAAGGCGAAGTCAAGGTAGGCCGTAGCGTCGGCAAACGTCGTCTGCCGCCCGATCGTGTCACCATAGCTGACGCCGCCTGGATGAGCGGGGGAAACCACGGTCGATATCGGTGGCGAGGTCAGAGTCGGCGGCGAGCTCTGGATCTCCCGGAGGTGTAGGCGCTGGAGAAGCGTGCCAAGTCCGTCCGCGACCGCGGGCGGAGAGAACGCGACACCGAGAACGAGGGCCGCCGCCGCGAGGGCGACGACCAGCTGCGGCCACCGAAGCAAATTTCGGGTCATCAAGGTTCCTTTCGGGCGCCCGATCAGCTACCACGCGTGCGCATTCCTCACCGAACGGGTCTACCCTCGATCTGAACGTATCTGCTTCCACTTTAGCGCCAGGGGTGGGCGCCGTGTGATCGAAGAAGCCAGAGGGCCTTCCCAAGATCCGCGGGATGCCCGTTTCCCCGCCGGCCGTTGCACGATTATCGCGCCGGCCTTGACGCTACAATCCCCCCTCCTGAACCCTACCGCACCGAGTTGGCGATCCGGAGCACGTCCGCGCGGCTGAGCCCGGTTTCGTCGGCCTGGAGCATGAATGTCATCCCGTCTGCCTGCCAGGAGATGGTGTGAAGGTCGGCGGCATCGCTCCACCTCAGTCCCCCGTGATTGCCGTTGCCCTTCCAGGAACCGCGAATGTAGGTCGCGGTCTGGCCGTTGACGGATATCTCCTCAGTACGGGAGGCCGGAAAGGTATACGGGGTCGTCGTGATGCCGAGAATCTCGACGAGACCGATCGCACCTTTTGGCAGACCACGCTGATCGAATCCGTCGTAATATTGGACGCGGACGTGGCCAGAATTGACGACCATCGCCCCGGCGAGGGTATAGCTCGTCGGCACCCAGGAGGGACGTCGGATGGGGAAGGATATCTGCGGCTGGATCTCGCTCAAGGGAAGGTACCGCACCGGAATGGCCGTGGCATGGGTGACCGGCTGGGACGCGTTGGGTGAGGGTAGCGAATCGACGGTCCAGGGAACTAGAGTGACGCCGATGCCCAGGTGGGAGACGAAGGCGGAAACTTTCGCCTGGGCCCGATAGGTCGTCCCGATCAGCAGCCCGAGAACCAGAAGGATCCCGAGGGCAAACAGGGCAGCATGAAGCGGCTGACGATGGCGCGGTGCGATCCCGGAGCGCCGGAGGGCTTCGCTGGTCTGAGGGAGGCGCGCGCGTATCGCTGGCCACAGGTCGACAGGTTCCGCCGTCGCGGTTTGCGCGTCCTCGCGCAGCAGACGATAAATTTCCGGTCTATGTTCCATCTTGCCATCCTTGCTTGGTATCTCCGGGGTTGCGTGTATCCTTGCCCAGTCGGGTTCGGATTCCTCCACCCGTCGCCTTCTCGTCAGTTGGTCCGGCCCGACTGGCAAGCAGCGCGCGTAGGCGTACTCGCGCGTCGTGCAACCGGCGTTTGATCGTCCCGGTTGGGCGCGCTGCCTTCTCGGCCATTTCCGCCTCAGTGAGCTCGAGGAAATACCGCTCGACAATGACGCCACGGAGGACCGGCGAGAGTTTCTCCATCGCGACGCGAATCTTGGCCACCGTCTCCGCCGCCGCGACGAGTTCCTCAGGCTTAGCCCATCCTTCGAGGCTGGCCCAATCGAGCGCACTCTCGTCCAGGATCTCGTAATATCTCTCGCGCTCACGCCGCCCGCACGCCTTGACGGCGTCGTTGACGACGATACGCAGGAACCATGGACGGAAAGGGCCGCGGGTGGCGTCGAATTGCGCGATGCGCTCGTAGACGCGCAGGAACGCAGCCTGGACGAGATCTTCGGCCAGCGCCCGATCACGAGCGATCAGGTAGGCGGCGTGGATTGCTTCAGCCTGATATCTGCGCACGAGTAGCTCCAGGCCGGCGATGTCGCCGCCTTTGAGCCGGGCAATCACATCGTGTTCGTCCATCCGTCCCCCACGCTCTCCTCAATAGCCGCTTTCAAGAGATAGTATCCTTGCCAGCCTCAAAAGGTTCGGTTAGCCTTTCCGCACCATTGCTCGCCTCAGGTCCAGAGGAACAGGAGCCGGTTGGCCGGATACCATCAGGCATGGTTGATTGACGCGGCGGGTGGCCGGCAGCCGTGCTCCAATAGGCCCTAATCACAGTTGAAGATGTCGGCGACCTAGCCGCATACGGTGCCATTTCGGTCGACGAGTCAAATCCGCACGCGCGTCCCGCGGGCTTCGAATGCGCTGTTGATCACGCCAGGCCTGCAGCGCTTTCGATCAAAGCCCGCATCGCCTCCAGTCGCCGCCGCCGAAGCACCGCCGTCTGACCCGTCGCAGCAGACTCCACACACGAGAAGACCATGCCTGATCGAACCGCGAGATTCCATTGGCTATGCGTATGAACGCACCTTGTGTTATACTCTCCACCCAGGTTCCGCCACCGACCATCTCCCATACTAAACCTACATGTACGAATCGCCGCGGGTTGCCAGTGGCCACTGGGAAAGGGTTGCGAGAGCTACAGCCGATTCTCAGCTAGGGCTGTAGCCACTCCAGCCAGGACAGCGCCTTCAGATCCACTACCGGCCGAAATAGCAACCTTGGTAGTCGTGGACCAAAACTCAATAACGGCTCTTCCCACGTAGGTCTCTCCCTGTCCCCCTTTGAGGAGGGACTCTGCCGGCCATATCCCGCTCGATGGCGCAGGAATGAACTCGCGTCGCTTCAAGGCGCTCAGCGCACGTTTCTTGAGCCTCGTCGTGCCCGCAGGATTAAAGACGATGCGTCTTACCTCGCCAAACACTTCTACCCATATGCGACCCAGGTAGCCTTCCTTCGGAACCGCTCCCAGTGTGGGAGCAGTAGCCCAGATTGCCCTGTGATCACCGAAACCGCCGTCAGATCTGGATCCATCCATCATTGCCCCGTACCTCGATTCTACCGAATTGATTGGTCTGCGAACGGCCTACCACGTGCCTGTCGGCAAGAGCATGCCAACCGAACCCTTGGCTCGCCTCCCGCCTGAGCTAGCAAGCTAGTAGTCGTCTGACCCGGCTCACACTCAGCACGGACAGTTCATGCATTGAAAACACCCCATGGAGTTCATTCCGTCATTACACCAACAACTTTGCGCGTCGTGCCCGCAGAAGTCCTCGCACAGAGAACACGCGGGGCAGGAGTAGCCTCCACAGAAGTAGCCGTTGGGTGAACAGCAGTAGTTGTCGATCGCTGCGAAGATACAGCTAGAGCAGGAGGTACAAAGAGTACAAGTGTTGGGATCACACGGGAGCCCATCGGCGAAGACGGGGGTGACATCGAACCCGAGTGCTCTGATCGCAAACGCAGCCGCTCCCAGCGCAATCCCCTTCCTAAGAATGCTACGGCGAGTAGAAGTCACGGAAATCACGTAGTCGGTCAATTTGGTGACGCTTGCGACTCCCATCTCGCGGGCAGGTTGGCCGGCTCGGGTCTCAAGGGTGTTCATGGTCGTGCCTCCTCTATCTGCGAACCCGGGGCAACGTGTATACTATTGTCCAATGGTGCAACTGAGTGAATTGCACCCACGGACTGTCGATTTACTCGGAGTTCAGAGTCGACCTGAAACGAGTGCGGAATACTGAGTATCCCCCACTGTTGAATGAGAATGCCATCAGGGTCTACCAGGGTTGTGACCGGATCGCTCAGTCCAGCGGCCTCCAACATCATCCTCGTCCCCAAAGGATCTCCTGTACTCACGATGACAATTGGGTAGGAGGTGTCGAGTACAGACCGGCCATCACGTATGAACTGCAACAGGTTGTGACAGGCAGAACATTGGGTACCAATCACAATAATGTTTGTGATTCCGCTCACGGCGCTTGACAACATCACTGCTCCGCCGTCGAGTGTAGCCAGTTTGAGGTCCTTGACCCTTTGACCAGTACGAACCGCAGGACGGATCTGGGAGTATCGCTCGTACAGTATGCCTATGTGCCGGAGAACTCCGATGAGCAGGATGAGCAGAACACCAACGACGATCCAGAGCGCCGCATAGGAGAAGAGAAACGCATCCGTCATCTCAGTACCTCCGTAGTGCCGTCCGTTCGGACGGAGTTGGTGATGTAAACCCCGGTGGTAAAGTAGGCCACG
>JBOGTX010000308.1:0-1547 GCA_050695695.1 Chloroflexota bacterium | reverse complement strand
TGCCGGAACAACGCCGTGGCCCCGGCGGGCGGGGCCGCGAACGCCTCGACTTCAAGACGCTGGGTCGCGCGATTGCCTACATTCCCCGCTATCGCGAGATCGCGATCCTCGCCTACGGGTCGCTCGTCGTCGCCACCGCCGCGCAGTTGATGGTTCCCCAGTTGATTCAGTCGATCATCGATACCCTGGTCACCGGCTTCACCGGGGGTCAGGCTCCGGGGCTGGCCGGGACGATCTTGCGTCTGCCCTCGGTGCACGGCCAGGCCAGCCAGGGACTCGTGGTCGCCATGCTCGCGATCGTCGTCTTCGCCGCCGCCCGCGCGATCTTCTCCTTCGGTCAGGGCTACAACTCGGAGCGGCTTTCGCAGAACGTCGCCTTCGACTTCCGGAACGATCTCTTTTCGACGATTCAACGGCTCTCCTTCAGCTATCACGACCGGAACCAGACCGGGCAACTGATGATTCGAGCGACCGACGACGTCGAGAAAGTCCGCCTCTTCCTGGGCCAGGGTCTGACGATCAGCTTGCAGGCGATCGTCCTGCTCATCTCGACCCTGATCATCCTCTGGGCGACCAATCCCGCCCTGACGCTGGTGATCCTGCCGATTCTGCCGATCGCGTTCCTCGCCTTCTTCGGCTTCGGCGCGATCGCCCAACCGTTGTTCATCCAGGTGCAGATGCGAATCGGCGCTCTGAATACCGTGCTCCAGGAGAACCTGGCCGGTCTGAAGGTCGTTCGAGCCTTCGCCCGCGAGCCACGCGAGATCGACCGGTTCACTCGCGCGGCCGACGATCTGGTCGCGCGGCAAATCGTTATCGCCCAGACCTTCTCCTTTCTCTTCCCAATCATCTTCCTGCTCTCGAACCTCGGCCAGGCGGCCGTGCTGTACTTCGGCGGGCGTCAGATCATCGACGGCACCCTCACCCTTGGCGACTGGCAGAAGTTCAGCCTCTATCTCTCCTACCTCTTCTTTCCGATCGGCCAGTTGGGCTTTATCATCAACCTGATGGCCCAGGCGAGCGCGTCGGCCCAACGGGTCTTCGAGATACTCGATACCAAGAACGAGATCGAAAACCGTCCCGGTGCGATGACGCTCGACGACGTGACCGGTCGGGTCGACTTCGACGACGTCACCTTCCGTTACTTCAAGGGCGGTGACCCGGTGCTCAGTCAGGTGTCGTTCACCGCCGAGCCCGGGCAGACCGTCGCCCTGCTCGGCGCCACCGGAAGCGGCAAGACGACGATCATCAATCTGATCCCGCGCTTCTACGAGGTCTCCGAGGGCGGGGTGACGATCGATGGGAACGACGTGCGCGACGTGACGATCGAGAGCCTCCGCTCTCAGATCGGCATCGTCCTCCAGGAAACCACTCTCTTCACCGGAACGATCCGCGACAACATCGCCTATGGCCGCCCGAAGGCCAGCCTTGACGAGGTGGTCGCCGCGGCGCGGGCGGCGGCCGCCCACGAGTTCATCGTCGAGTTTCCCGAGGGCTACGACACGCCGGTGGGCGAGCGCGGCTCGACCCTGAGCGGGGGCCAGAAG
>JBOGTX010000307.1:0-2456 GCA_050695695.1 Chloroflexota bacterium | reverse complement strand
AACGTCGGCAGCGTCGAGGTGGCGCGGGCGGCGGTGCGCGCGGTCTATTATCCGCCGCGCGGCGAGCGTGAGTTCGCCCGGCCGCTCCGCTTCCGCGCCCTCTCGAACGCCGACTACCTGGAGTGGGCAAACACCCAGCTGATCCTTTCCTGCCAGATCGAGGGGAGCGACGGACTGGAGAACTATCGCGAGATCGTTCGGGTCGAGGGCATCGACTGCATTCAGACCGGTCGCGGCGACATCTCGCTCGCGCTCGGCCTGCCCGGCGAGGAGCTCCACCCGAAGGTGCTCGAGGCCGAGAAGCGGGTGGTGCTGGCCGCGCTCGAAGCGGGCAAAGAGGTGTCGCTGCTGCATGCGCTGACGCCCGATGGCATCGAGCGGACCATGCGCTGGATCGAGCAGGGCGTGCGGATCCTGACCGTGGATAGCGACGCCCGCGTGCTGCTCCGCGAATACGCCGCGAGTCTCGAACAGTTACGACGGAAAGAGTGAGTGGTGCATTCGCTAGATTCGGTGTGGTTCGCGGCATACTGTCATTCCTCGCTAACGCTCGGAATGACCGACACGAATGAGGTTGACCATGGTGGGAGCACCAGAGAGGGAAGGAAGTTATGAAGATCACTGACGTTCGTCCGGTTCTCTTTTCGGCCGGTTACGCGAACCGGCTGGTGGTCGTGGTCGAGACCGACGAGGGCATCAGCGGCCTGGGCGAGAGCGGTCCGCACCTCGAAGCGACCGCGGCGGCGGTCCGGATGCTGACCCCGCGACTGATCGGCGAGGATGCGACCCGAATCGAGCACCTTTGGCAGGTCATGTTCCGGGGCGGGTTCTTCCCCGGCGGGAACATCCTGAGCGCCGCGGTCTCGGCGATCGACATCGCGCTGTGGGATATCAACGCGAAGGCGTTCGGTGTCCCGCTCTACCGCCTGCTTGGCGGGCGCTACCGCGAACGGGTCCCGGCCTACTGCCACATCGGCGGCCACCAACTGCCGGGGCTGGTCGAGAGCGGATTGGCCGCGGCCGAGGCCGGCTGGAAGTACGTCCGGTGGGGATCACCCCAGCAGGGTGAGCGCCACGAGCCGACCGTCGTCATCCGTGAAGCGATCGAAGGCATGGAAAAGCTGCGGGCGGCGCTCGGCAACGACGTCGAGATCTGCTTCGACATCCACGCGCGCCTCGATCCTTCCGACGCGATCACCCTCGCCCGCGGCATCCAGCCCACCCGGCCCTACTTTCTCGAAGATCCGATTCGGTCCGAGAACGTCCAGCTTCTTCGCCAGGTTCGCCAGCACGTCGAGATTCCGCTGGCGGTGGGCGAGCACTATGCGAGTAAGTGGGAGTTCCGTCAGGTCATCGAGGAAGATCTCGCCGACTTCGCCCGACCGGACCTCTGCATCGTCGGCGGCCTGACCGAGGCGAAGAAAGTGGCCGGCTGGTGCGAAACCCACCAGATTCGCCTGGTCACCCACAATCCCCTGGGACCGGTCTCCTCGGCGGCCTGTCTGCACCTGAACCTCGCGGTGCCAAACGTCGGTGTCCAGGAGCAGCCGCGCCAGCCGGGCACGACGAGCCTCGACGTGTTTCCGGTCCAGATTGGCTGGCAGGACGGCTACCTCGTGCCAACCGACCGGCCCGGCCTCGGCATCGAGTTTGACGAGCGGGCCGCACTGGCTTCGCCGCCCCGTCCGCCCGGACGGGGGAGACTGCTCCGACGGGACGACGGCGCGATTACGAACTGGTAAGGCGAAATTCCGTTGCCAGGCAGTCCAGGTAGACGACGTCGTACACGCGGTCGCCGACCCGCTTCGCCTGGCGCTGGCGTCCAATGAGCTTGAATCCGGCTCGGGTGTAGGCGCGGATCGCCCGCTGGTTCATGCTGAAGACTCGGAGAACGACGTTGTGCAGGTCCAACGTCGTGAAGGCGAGTTCGAGCATCAGGCGGGTGGTCTCGGTGCCGTAGCCCTTGCCCCAGCTGTCCTTTTCGCCGATGAGAATTCCGTATTCGGCGACCCGATTCACCGGGTCGATCCGGACCAGCATCGTGATGCCGATTGGTCGGGCCGCCGCGCGCTCGTAGATGGTGAACGGCCGGCAGTCCTCGGCGGCCGTGAGGCTCTGGTAGCGCCCGGCGGCCGCCTCGGCGGTCTCCGGGACGAACGAGCCGTTAAAGTAGGTGGTGGCCACCTCGACGTCGTTCAACCAGCCCTGGTACAACGAAACGAGGTCGCGCCGCAACGGCCCCAGGGCGATCTTGTCGCCGTGGATCGTCAAGGTGGGCTGGGCCACGCTCGGGTACCTCCAGATCGATCGCCGACCAGCCCGATTGGCGGAACGGGATCGAGCCATTCTATCATTGACTCCTGGCCTGGAGTGTGCCATGATAAGTACACAAATGTACTTGTACTTAGCGTGGGATCGGATGCGCGGTACGTTGCGTTGGACCTGAAAGACGTTCT
>JBOGTX010000306.1:0-6875 GCA_050695695.1 Chloroflexota bacterium | reverse complement strand
TAGCAGTACCGATTGATCGCGACGCTGACGACAAGCCCGCCGTGGGTCGCGTAGTAGGCTTCCAGGTCGGTCCCACCACCGCCAAGGCTTATCCGGGTCGGAGCGCGAACGATGAGCATGCGGGCCCCCTCACGGCCAGGACGTTTCGGTGAGCGGCGTGAGACAGATCTCCTGGATGACCGACTCGGCGGGCTGGGCCAGCGCGAAAACGATCGCCCGCGCGACGTTCGCCGGGTCGTTGAGGTTCGAGACGTCCGGCTTGATCGGCAGATCGGGCCGATCGAAAAAGCCAGTCTGCATCCCGCCTGGAATCACGACGGTCGCCCGGATGTTGTGCGAACGCCCCTCGGTCCCAATCGCCCGGGTAAATCCAACCAGGCCCCACTTCGACGCACAGTAGGCGCTCGCGTTGGGCCAGGCGCGAACTGCCGCCGTCGACGCCACGTTGACGATGTGTCCCCCGTTTTGTCGCTGCATGATCGGGAAGACCGCTCGGGTCGTCAGGAAAGGACCGCGCAGGTTCACGCCCAGCACGTGGTCCCACTGATCGACCGTCAGCTCGCCGATCGGGAGGGTGTAGTCGATTCCCGCGCAGTTGATCAGGAAGTCGATCCGACCGAACTCCGCCTCGCTCTGTGCCATCGCGCCGTCTACTTGATCCTGGCTCGACACGTCGACCGCGACCGCCCGTCGCGCCACGGCGTGGCGGGCGAGCTCGTCGGAAACCGATTGCGCGTCGGCAAGTCTCACGTCCCAGAGCGCCACCCCGCAGCCCTCGCGAGCGAGCTGACGCGTGGTCGCCGCCCCGAGTCCGCGTCCCGCGCCGGTGACGACCGCGAAGCGCCCTTCCAATGTCTTCGGCACCGCTTACCCTCCTCGTGAGCCCAGATATTTTCGAATCAAGTCGTCGGTGTTGTGACGGCGGTCGGGAACGTTGGTCGGGAGCTCGAGGTGGTAAACCCCGCTGGGCAACACCCCACAGCCGCCGTATCGACGCATCACCAGCAGCTCGGCCAACACGTCCTCGCCGCAGTGCTCGACCGGAAGCTCACACCACCAGCCATACCCCCCGACGTCGAGCAGCTTGCGACGGTCAAACAACACGCACGCTCCCACCCATGCCACTTTGTAGCGAACGATCTGGTTTTCCGCGCACCGCTGCCCCAGATGCAAAGGGTTCGCCGCGTTGTGCAGCTTGTAGCGCTGCCAGGGGACCGTCTCGAAAACGTAATCCTCCGGCTGCACCGGCCCTTCCCAGAGCTCGATGTGTTGCTCGCTCGGCCGGACGTCGTCGACGTGGCTCAGCCCGATCGGCGCCATCCCCACGTACCCGCATCCCTCGGCGCGCAGCACGTCGAGCAGGCGCTCGGCGACCCATGGCTCGAGCAACAGGTCGTCGTCGAGGAAGAGGACGTACGGTGTGCGCGCCCGCGACAGCAAAAAGTGGCGCTGCTCGGCCATCCCGCGCCGGGCCATTCGGCGCGCGTACTCGACCTCCTGCCCGCGAAGCGCGAAGGCGCGGATCACGGTCTGGATCTCCGCCGGCACGTCACCCTGGTCCGGCTCGGTCTGATCCGCGATCACCAAATCGAAGTCACGAAGCGTCTGGCCAAACAGCGCGGCCAGCGTCGCCGCGAGCGCGGTCGTCCGTCGATAGGTCGGGATCAGCACGGTAAGCCGTTTGGGTTGGCTGACCGGTGTCACGCGCGGGCCTCCGCCAGCAGCTCCTGGTAGACCGCGGCGGTCCGCGACGCGACGGTCGTCCAGGTGAATCGCTCTTCCACCCTCCGGCGGGCGTCGCGCGCCATGCGGGCGCGCAGGTCATCGTCGGTGAGCAGAAGCGCCAACCGATCGGCCAGTTGGCCGGGATCTCGAGGCGGGACCAGAAAACCGGTGACGCCGTCGGCAACCGTGAACGTCATGCCACCGACCGCCGAGCAAACCACCGGCGTGCCACAGGCCATCGCTTCGAGCGGGGTGAGCCCGTACGGCTCGTACCAGGGGGTGCTGGCGAAAACGTCGGCCGCGCTGTAATACGCGCGGAGGCGGTCCGACGGCCGCCGTCCGGCGAACCTGACCAGACCGCTGACCCCGATGCGCTCCGCGACCTCGACGAGTCGTCGCATCTCCGGCTCGCGCGCGAGGTCGGCGCTTTCGGTCTCCCCTCCCACGACGATCAGGCGAAACGGGGCGCGCACGCGGTCGCGGAGCCGCGCGACCGCGTGGATCAGGTTCTCCACATCCTTCCGGGGAAGGAGGCGACCAACGTAAACGACGAGCCGTTCGTCATCGGATAGCTGAAGCTCCCGCCGCGCGTCGCTTCGAGGAACGGGTTTGAACCGCTCGACGTCTACCCCGGACGGGACGACTCGAACCCGCGACCGGTCGGCATCGTAGCTGGCAACCAGCTCGGCGACTTCGTCGGGACACTGCGCGATGACTCGATTGGCGGCGTCGAGCACCAGCCGCTCGACCGCGCGGCGCTCCCGCGGGCTCGGATCGGCCTCGCCCTGGTGCCGACGTTTCACCGCGCCCAGCGCGTGAAAGATGGCCACCATCGGCAGGTGGAGTCGGTCCTTCAGGCGGGCGCCGACCCAGCCACTCATCCAGAAGTTCGTGTGAATGAGATCGTAGGGGCCATGCTCCTGGGCGAGGCGGGTCGTGGACGTCAGGAACTCCCCGATGTGGGGCCAGATCTCGTCCTTGGGAATCGGTCGGCGCGGCCCGGCGGCGACCGAGATCACCCGAACGCCGTCGCCGTGCGCTCGCACCGTGGCCAGGGCGGGATCGTCGGCGCGCGTGTAGACGTCGATCAGGTAGCCGAGACCGGCCAGGCCACGGCTCACCTGATCGACGTAAACGTTCTGACCGCCCGCGTCGGTGCTGCCGGGAACCGCGATCGGGCTCGCGTGCTCGCTGATCATGGCGATCCGTGGCTTGGTCATGGCTCCTCACTCCTCGCCAAGGGCGCGCCGAAACGCGCGCTCCCAGTCCCGGATGAAGCGCTGGATCCCAAAGGTCTCCCGCGCGATCTCTCGCGCCCGCTTCCCCAGCCGGCCCGCCAGATCACGGTCTCGTGCCAGTTGTTCCATCCCGCTCACGAGCTCGTCCAGATCGTTCGTGATAAACCCGGCTTCGCGGTGTGGGACGGCGCTGGGGAGCTCGGTCGTCGCCAGCGCGGCGATTGGCAGTCCGACGGCCATCGCTTCGATCACCGAAAGTGGCATGCTGGTGTAGCGGATCGGGTTGAAGAAGAAGCGATACGTCGTCTCAAGGCGGAGCAGCTCGTGGTGAGGTACGTCGCCGAGGCCGTTTAGCGCTTCCGATCCCATCCCCACCAGGTCGAGGGGCACTCGGTCGCGCGCCCAGAGAAAGACGTCGAATCCGGCTAACCGTCCGCGCCGCTGGATCCCGTTCACCGCGGTGATGCCGCGGGCGAGCTCGCCAGTCCAGGCGAGATTCGGGGGGATCACCACGCCGTGCGGCACCACCACCGTCGGGCTGCGACCGTTGTCCCACATCAAGGCGTTGAAATGGGTGCAGTGGACGAGCAAGACCGCTGGATCGTCGACCGGGTGGCGCGCGTCGGTCGGGTGGTACTTTGGCGTGTTGTGCTCGAGATAGATCGCTGGCCGCTCACGCTGCGCCGGTCCGAGGACCGCGAACCGATCGACGAGGTAGTTCTTCGTCGACTGGTATAAGACCAGATCGACCGACAGATCGTTCACCTGGTCGAACGGCACGTCGTGGACGTTCTCCGGCCAGGGGAAGTGGCCTGACCGGCCGCCGTATCCCTCGGGGCGGCCGGGACGAGTTGGCAGGTAGAAATCGTGAGGGGCCTGGATGAGGTTGAAGAGGTAGCTTCCATGGACGTGCCAGGTGAGAATCTTCAGACGACGCATCGTGACTCCTCGGCGAGCAGGCGGCTGGCCAGCGCGACCACCTGGGATGGCTCGATCCGCCGCAGACACCGGTGATCGATCGGGCATTCCCAGTACGGGCACGGACTGCACTCGACCGGCTGATACGCGATCGGGTGCCGGACCTGATTCAACGGCGCCCAGCGCTGACGGTCGGCCGGACCAAAGATCGTGACGCTTGGCGTGTCCAGCGCGACCGCCAGGTGGGACGGGCCGGTGTCGTTCGAGATGAAAAGGTCGCAACACCGAATCACCGCCGCGAGGCTGCCCAGGGTCGTCCTTCCGGCCAGATTCAAAGGACAGTGAGCCATCGCGTCGACCGCCGCCCGCGCGGTGGCTTCCTCGCCCGGGCCCGCCGTGACCAGCACTTGTGCGCCAAAACGCTCGACCAGCGCGTCGGCGACCGCCGCGAATCGCTCGGTGGGCCAGCGCCGGGCCGGAGCGCGCGCGCTGACGTGAATCCCTACCGTCGGGCGCGAAAAGTCGGCGGGGGCGAGCAAGGTCTTCGCCGACGCGACGTCCTCGGCAAGAAGTGGGAACTCCAGGCGGGTATCGTCGACCGACAGGCCCAACAGCCTCGCCAGGCCAAGGTCGCGCTCGACTTCGTGTCGATCGTCCGGGTAGGGCGCGCCGAGCCAGAGTCCGTCCGGCGGCTCCGACTCGTAGTATCCGACCACCCGCGTTGTGCCCAGGTCGAGGGCGAATGGGTTGCTGGCGCGGCCGTTGCCGTGCATCTGCACCACCAGGTCGTATCGATACCCGCGCTCCTCGGCGAGAAATGCCCGGGTCCGTGCCGGATCTACGTCCACCTCGAGCAGCCCGGGATAGCCCGGGAACTCGCGCAGTCGATCGACGTAACGCCGAAAGCGACTCACGAAGTCCCTCGCCCAGGGCAGTCCGATCAGGGTGATCTCGGCCGCTGGAAATCCTCGGCGTAGCGCGCGCAGGGCGGGCGTGGCGAGCAGCAGGTCCCCGACGTGCAGCGCCCGGACGACCGCCAACCGGCGCACCGCGAGGCGTTCCTCCAGCGTCATCATCGGGCGGTATCCGCGACCAGCTCGAGGATCGCCGCGACGACTTCCCTCGGCGCCAGGTCGAGACATGGCAACCCGTAGGGGCAAGTAAAGCGATAGCAGGGTTGACACCAGGTTGGCCGACGGAGCAGGCGGGCCCGCGTCGCGCGCGGCTGCCATTGCACTTCCCGCTCGGTCCCGGAAAAGAGCACGACCTCCGGCGTCCGCAGCGCGTCCGCCAGGTGCATCGTCAGGGTATTGTTGGTCACCACGACCGTCGCGCGCTCCACCAGCGCCGCCAGCTCTTCGATCGACGTCTGGCCAAGCATCGACGTCACGCCCGGCCCCGCCGCGCTCAAGAGATCGTCCCCCATGGCCTCCTCCTGCTCCGAGCCGGAGATCACCACCGGCCACTGCAGAGCCCGCCGGGCCAGGCGAGCGACCTCCGCGTACCGGTCAGGCGGATAGCGCCGCGCGCTGCAACTCGCGCCAGGGTGAATCAGCACCAGGGGCCGGCCCAGGCCAATTCCCTTGAGGCGCAGCTTGAGTCCGAGACTGTCGCGCGCCGCGTCGGGAATCCTTGCCGCGAGGTGGATGGTCTCCGGCGGAAAGCCTAACGACATCACCAGGCTCAAATTTCGGTCGACCTGGTGCGCGTCGAGTGAAGGCGGAGGCGCGACGTCGGAGAGAACGCCGCCGCCGAAATCGCGCGGCTGGCCCGCCCGCAGCGGAATTCCCGCCAGATAGCACGCGTACGACGGAGGATAGGGGGACTGCGCGAAGCTCGTGAAGACGACCGCGCCGTCGTATCCGCCGTCCGCGAGGGTCTGAACGACGTCGCGCTCGCGCTCCGGGTCGAAGGGAAGGTTCCCAAGGTCCTGCCAGAGGGCGCGAGTCGTCAGCGCCCGGTCGACCTCGGGCAGCAGCCCGGCCACCCGGGCTCCCCCCGGGCTGGCCCACAACGTCACCTCGCACTCGGGCAACGCCTTGCGAATCGAGCGCAGCGCCGGCTCGCACATCAAGACGTCGCCGGCGTTGTCCAACCGCACGGCCAGCAGCCGCCGAACGTTCTGCCAGCGCTCGTCAAGCACCGTCGCCCTCCCGGGTCGATCCAGGGAGGGAGCCGGCGGCGTTCCGCCCCAGGAGATTCCGCGCCGCTGCCAGCACCTCATCGGAGGTGACGTCCTCGCAGCAGGTGGCTTTGCCGGTGAAGATACAGCGGCCGGTGTACCAGCAGCGTTGGGTGGTGAAGTTCAGCGGGTTGCGCTCCGGGCACTCGAACGGGGACCCCAGGTTGACCGACGGCGACCCGACGCCGTAGCGGCCCGCCCAGGTCGGGCCAAAGATCGCCAGGACCGGCGCGCCAACCGCGTTGGCCAGGTGCGCGAGCCCAGAGTCTCCGGATACCACCAGCGCGGTGTTCGCGAGGCACGCCGCGCTCTGGCGAAGTCCCACTTTCGGAACGAAACGCGCGGCCGGAATCGCCTCGGCGATTTCCCAGGCAGCTCGGGGCGCGTCTCCCGCCAGGACGGCGATCGTCCAGCCGTCCTCGGTGAGCCGCCGACCGATCGTGACGAAGCGCTCGGCCGGCCATCGCTTGACCGCGACCCCGGAGTGGACGTTCAAGACGATGGTCTGCTCCTCGATCACGCCGAGCTGGGACCACATCGCGGCGGCGAGGCGTCGCTCCTCGGGACGAAAGAACAGCTGGGCCGAAGGCTGGCCGATCGAGTGGTCGATGACGCGCTCTTCCCGAAGCCGACGCAGGAAAAGCTGGGAGATCGGCTCGTCGCGACCGGCCCCGGACCAGAGCTGGGTGATCTTTCGGGGCACCGGCCGCGCCTCGATCAGGTCGTGAATTCCGCTGTGCCGCGCATCGCAGACGACCAGATCGTAGGAGCCCTGGCTCAACGCCAGCTCGACGTCCCGACGCATCTGCGTC
>JBOGTX010000305.1:0-2378 GCA_050695695.1 Chloroflexota bacterium | reverse complement strand
GAGCGTTCGCGCCGCCACCCCGTCGCCAGCGGCAGCACGCTGGAACACGTCGGCGGCGGACACCCGCGCTCCGGGCACTCCGGCTTTCTCGGCGTAGGCGCGCGCGATCGACGGCCCCGACGCTACCGCTTCGAGACAGCCGCGCTTACCACAGGGGCATCGCGGGCCGCCTGGCGCCACGATGGTGTGCCCGAGCTCGCCGGACAGGCCACGCGCGCCGCGAAAGAGCTCACCGCCCAGGACGATGCCGGCGCCGATCCCGGTGCTGATGGTCAGATACAGCACGTCGCGAAAGCCCTGGCCGGCGCCGAAGCGGCATTCACCAAGCGCGGCGGCGTTCGCGTCATTCTCCAGCTTGACCGGCACCTGCCAGATTTCCTCGACCCGATCGGCCAGCGGAAAATCCTCCCAGCCCGGACCGTGGTGGGACAGGAGGGCTCGCCGGCAACTGGCATCGACCGGGCCGCCAAAGCTGGCGCCGACGGCGGCCGGAGGCGCTTCCGAGGTCGGGAGGCCCGCTACCAGTCCCCGGAGCGCCACGAGCGCGCCGTTAGGGCCGGCGGCGGAATCGGTCGGGCAGCGCGCGAACCCGAGCAGGCGCCCGGATTCGTCGGCCAGCCCCGCCGCGAGCTTCGTTCCACCGAAATCTAGACCAAGATAGGTTGCCATACCGATATTTTATACCCGGGTCACTTCGATCGTTCGGAGCAGGTTCGCCATCTCAATGCCGGACACCGCCGCGTCGTACCCCTTATTGCCGGCCTTCGTTCCGGCGCGCTCGACCGCCTGCTCGATGGTATCGGTGGTCAGGACGCCGAAGATGACCGGTATGCCGGTCTGGAAGGCGACCGCCGCGACACCTTTCGATACTTCGGCGGCGACGTAATCGAAATGGGGCGTCGCGCCCCGAATGACCGCGCCAAGGCAGAGCACCGCGTCGTAGCGCCCCGATTGGGCAAGCTTCTTCGCCACCACTGGAATCTCGAAGGAACCCGGCACCCAGGCCAGATCGACGCTCGCTTCGTCGACGCCGTGACGGACCAATCCGTCAAGGGCGCCGCCGACCAGCTTCGCGGTGATGAACTCGTTGAAGCGGGCGGCCACGATGGCGAACTTGAGCCCGGTGCCGACCAGATGGCCCTCGAATTTTTGTCCCATTCATGCCCTTCCTCTGGAGACCCGACTTGAAATCAGGTTGGTAGCTCGAGCAGGTGTCCCATTTTCGTCTGCTTGGTTTCCAGGTAACGGCGGTTATGCTCGTTCGGCTCGACGATCAGCGGAATTCGCTCGACCTCTTCGATTCCGTAACCCTCGAGGGCGGTGACCTTTTGCAGGTTATTGGTCAGGAGGCGCATGCGCTTCACTCCGAGGTCGACCAGGATCTGGGCGCCAATGCCATAATGTCGCAGGTCGGGTGGAAATCCAAGCTTTTCGTTGGCCTCCACGGTATCCAGCCCATTGTCCTGGAGCTGATAGGCTCGAAACTTGTTGTGCAGGCCGATGCCCCGCCCCTCGTGACCGCGCAGGTAGACGATGACGCCGCGTCCCGCTTTGGCGATCAAATCCATCGCGCGGTCGAGCTGCTCGCCGCAATCGCAGCGCAGCGAGCCGAACACGTCGCCGGTCAGGCACTCCGAGTGCATCCGAACCAGCACCGGGGCGTCGCCACCCGGCTCCCCGACGGTGAGCGCCACGTGCTGATCGCGCCGGATCACGTCCTCGTAGACCGTAGCCTGGAAGTCGCCATAGCGGGTTGGCAGGGTCACCGAGCTGAGCCGCCGAACCAGCTTCTCGCGCCGGCGCCGGTATTCGATGAGCTGGGCGACGCTGACGATCTTGATCCCCAACTGTTCCGAGATCACGTCGAGCTGCGGCCGGCGAGCCATCGTGCCGTCGTCGTTCATGATCTCGCAGACGACGCCGGCCGGATAGAGGCCGGCCAGTCGGGCCAGATCCACCGCGGCCTCGGTTTGACCGGCTCGGACCAGGACGCCCCCGTCGCGCGCCCGGAGCGGAAAGGTGTGTCCGGGGCGCAGAAAATCCTCCGGACGCGCCGACGGGTCGACCAGGCGGCGAATCGTCGCCGCGCGGTCGGCCGCGGAGATTCCGGTCGTGGTCAGGCCACGCGCCTCGACCGAGACGGTGAACGCGGTCTGGAACTTCGCGGTGTTCTCGGGAACCATCGGCGGGAGCTCGAGCGTGTCGAGCCGTTCTCCGGTCATCGGCACGCAGATCAGCCCACGGGCGTGGGTGGCCATGAAGTTGACCGTCTCCGCGGTCGCGAACCGGGCCGCGATCACCAGGGCGCCGACGCTCTCTCGGTCCTCACCGTCGCAGACCACCACCATTCGGCCGCGGCGGATCTCGTCGATCGCCGC
>JBOGTX010000304.1:0-4172 GCA_050695695.1 Chloroflexota bacterium | reverse complement strand
CGGCGGGAGAGGCCGGGAGAGAGGTCTCCCCGCCCGGCCAAAATTCGCGGTTCCTCCTGAATGCTTAAGCTCGCGTGAAAACGGATCATCTGTTCACCCGGCCCGCGTATCCCCGCAGTCTCGCCCGCAGCCTCGGGTGATCCGCGACCTCCCGATTGACGACGTAGCGCGGAAGCTGGCCCGCCGCGACCCGCAGGATACTCTCGCAGGCGCTCCGGCCGTTTCCCAGGAAGCACTCGTCCGTCCAACAGATCGCGTGGGGTGTGACGATCACGTTCTCCAGGGTCAGGATCGGATCGTTCGGATCCACCGGCTCTTCCTCGAAGACGTCGATCGCCGCCCCTTGGATCCGCCCTTCGCGGAGAGCCTCGGTCAACGCCCGCTGGTCGACGATCGGTCCGCGCGCCGTGTTGATGAGATACGCCGTGGGCTTCATCAGATGGAGCTTCCTGGCATCGATCAGGTGGTGGGTCTCCGGCGTCAACTGACAGCAGATGCCGACGAAATCCGCGCTCCGTAAGAGGGTCTCCAGATCGACCAGCTCGACCCCGATCTCGCGCGCCGCCTCGGGCGAAACGTATGGGTCGCAGGCCAGGTGCCGCATCTCGAACGGCTTCGCGAGCCTGAATACCTCGCGTCCAATGTTCCCCACGCCGATCAGTCCGAGGGTGCGTCCGGTCAGCCCCATGCCCATGTAGTCGGCCTTCTCGGCCCAGCGCCCGGCGCGGGTCAGGCGATCCTTCGGGAGAAGCTGGTGACTGAGCGCCAGCACGAACGCGATCAGCGACGTCGCGACCGGCCGACGCACTCCATCGGGCGTGATCGTCAGCAAGACACCGTTCCGAGTGCAGGCATCGACGTCCACGCTGTCGTAGCCAACCCCGAACCGCGCGATGATCGACAGTCGATCGCTTCCCGCCAGCGTCTCGGCCGTCACCCGGGGCGCCAGCACCAGGAGCGCGTCGACGTCGCGGACCTGGTCGGCGCGAAGGACGCGCGTGTCCTGGGCCAGGACTTCCCACTCGACGCCGGGCGCCCGATCGAGCAGATCCAGACCAATGTCGCCAAAGCCCGGCGTCCCATCCGGCTTCAGGAAGTCGCGGGTCAGGCCAACCCGAAAGACTCGGTCCAATCGTCATCCCTCCCAATCGCCATGGGCATCCCTACCCGCGCACCGGAAACACCTTCAGCGCCGTGCCGCCGAAGATCCAGTCGCGATCGTCGGCGCTCTTCGACGCCAGCTCCGCCATGGTCAGGCGCAAGGCGTTTCCGTAGCCCTCGCGCCCGCTGACCGGAGGATAATCGCTTCCCCACATCATCCGCCGCGGACCGAACGCCTCGTACACCTGCTCGAGCAGCGTCGGAACCGGCCGCTCGAAGGGAAACGGCTCCTGAACCGGCATCGCCCTTCGGCAGAACTCGCCAAGCCCGTGGATCTTGATCGACACGTTGGGATATCGCGCCATCGCGAAGGCTCGGCGGCGCGCCTCCACTTTTGCGGCGTCGCCGTCCGGGTGGTTGACCGCGGCGAGGTGCTCCATCACGATCGGCAGCTCGGGAAAAGCCTCGACGGCTTCCCGAAACGCGTCGGAGATGAAGGCTTCGGTATTTCCGCCGCAGCTCACCGATAACCCGAGCCTCGCCGCCGCGCGCCAGATCGCCAGCGGATCCGCGCCGGGCGACCGGGTCGTCGGGTTGAGCCGAACGCCGCTGGCGCCGTCTTCGGCGAGTCGTTCGAGCGCCCGGACCGCCTCCGGGCTGGACGTATCGACGATTCCAACCGCGGCGAAGCGCCCCGGAAAGCGGCGCAGGCACTCGGTCTGGTAGGAATTGTTGGACTGCCCATTCATCTGAATCAGAATCGCCTTCTCGACCCCGTAGCGATCCATCTGATAGAGCAGGGTCTCGACCGGCTCGTACCAGGTTGGCGAAACGTGGCAGTGGCTATCGACGATTGGCATCGCCTCTCCTCTCTCAAGTCTCTGGCATTCTGGTGCCGGAGGAGATCCGTGTCAAGAGCCTTGTTCATGTTACGATTCTCCCATGCGGGACTATCCGGCGTTCGTTCATCTGGTCCACGAGGTCTATCCGCGCCTGCACGACCGGGCGTTCCTGCGGGACCATCCGCTGACCGGCCTGCTGAGCGGAGGCGCGTCGATGAGCGCCGAGCGGCTCCATCGCACCCTGATCGACGCGATCGAGTGGCTTCGCCCAATCGGCGTGCCGTCACCGTCGAGCGTCGAGTGGCGACGGTACTCTCACCTCCAATCGCGCTATCTCGAGGGCGCCTCCCCGGAGCACATCGCGCGCGAGCTCCAGGTCAGCCCGCGCCAGGCGCGACGCGATCACGCCGAGGCGCTCGACGAGCTCGCCCGGCTGCTCTGGTCCCGTTTCGGACGCGCGATCACGCCGTCCTCGGACCCGGAGCCGGCCCGCGCCCGCCCCGCGCCACTCGCCGACTCGCTGGACGCCGAGATCTCGTCGCTGAACGCGGCGGCGTCCGCCCAGCCGACCGACGCCGGCGAGCTCATCACTGGCGTTGTCGCGACGGTCTCCCGGCTCGCCGAGGCGAACGCCGTCGCGATCTCGATCGGCACGCCCGGCTCGGTCGAATCGATCGTCGTCAACCGAACGGCGCTCCGACAGCTTCTCCTGCACCTCTTATCCGAGTCCATCGTCAATCGCCCCGGAGGAAGCATCCGGATCGAGGTCGCGCGGCTCCAACTCGCGCTCGCCATCCAAATTGGGGTGACCGGGGGCGTTCGCCCGACTCGGCGGCTTGACGATCCGATCGCGCCGAACGAGGCGGCGCCCGGCGTTTGGACCAGCGCGATCGCCGTCGGCACGCGCCTGGCGCGGAGCCTTGGCGCGACGCTTCAGAGCGACGCCCAGCCCGCTGGCGATTCCGTGACTCTCACCCTACCAATCCGTCACGGGGTAACGCTCCTGGTCGTCGACGACAACCCCGACGTCGCGCTGCTCTTTCGTCGCTACCTCGCTGACACGACGTATCGACTGGTCCAGGCTCGATCCGCCGAGCGCGCGTTGCGTCTCGCACGGGAGCTTCGGCCGGAGATCGTGATTCTCGACGTTCTGCTGCCGTCCCACGACGGCTGGGAGATTCTCCAGGCGCTGCGCGTCGAGCCGGCGACGGCCCGGATTCCGGTCGTCATCTGCTCGGTGGTCCCGGATCACGCCCTGGCGTACTCGCTCGGTGTTTCCGATTTTCTGACGAAGCCGGTCACCCGACCGGCGCTGCTCGAGGTGCTTGCCCGCTTGACCCGACCGGCGACGGAGACGCATCCTGAAGACCCGCGTGAATCCAACGACACAACTCCCCCACGTGCAGCCCGCCGGCCTGGCTGATCTCCAGCGAGTCGACGACCAGGCCATCGTCCTCGGCGCCGCGAGCGGTTATCACGACGACCGGAATCGACTTGAGCCGCTCGTCACGCTTCAACTGGTCAAGGACGCCATACCCGTCGAGCCCAGGCATCAAGAGGTCGAGCAGGATTCCCTGCGCCGGCCGTTCGGCGAGCAGTTCGAGGGCGAGCCAGCCATTCGCCGCGGTTCGGATCTGGCAGCGCGGCGCCACCGCACCGACCATGCGGCCGAGCAGATGCAGCATCTCCTGGTCGTCGTCGACGATCAGCAGATCGCGCACGCCCCGCCCGAAGCGACGCAGCGCCCGCTGCAGGAGCGGGCGGGTCACCGGCTTGACGAGGTAATCTTGAACGCCGAGCTCCCGCGCGATCGCCCTCGAGGTCCGGAGGCCACAGGTGATGATCGGGACGCGAAGACCGTGCCGAGTGACGTCGGCGTGTTGGAGCGCCCCGCGCGCGAGATCTCGACTCGCCGCCGTGCCGGTCACGATCGCCCGTGCCCCCGCCTCCTCGGTCAGGCTCGCAACGTTCCGCGCGCCCCGGGCGACCACCACCTGATAGCCGTCGAGGTATCGTTGGAACACCCGCAGCACCTCCGGCTCCGGATCGACCAGCAGCACCGTTGGTCGCGCTGGCGTCTGTTGTTCGAGACGCTGCCAGTAGGGGGTCGTCAGGTTCGCCTCGTGGACGATGGCGCGGTCGCCGAGCGGCAAGGCGAGACAGAACGTGCTGCCATGGCCGAGCTCGGACGTCACCCACATGTTTCCCCCGTGGAGCTCAGCGAAGCGC
>JBOGTX010000303.1:0-4747 GCA_050695695.1 Chloroflexota bacterium | reverse complement strand
GTCGGGGCCGGGGCGGTCGTGGGCGCCGGGGCGCTGGTCGCCGCGGCGGGCGCGGTCGCGGGAGCGGCGGTCGGCCCGGTCGATGGCACCGAGGTCGGTTGCGCGGGAGCGGCGGTCGGGGCGGCTGGCGTCGACGGCGCGCACGCGGCAACCAGGATCACGCCAAGGGAGGCGCCGGCCCCGGCCAGGAACGATCGGCGAGTCAGCTTTCCGCCGATCCGTAACGGGTTGACCATCGCGGAACCCTTTCCTTTCTTCAAGCTGGCCTTCCGGGTCAGCTCAATGACGCGGCGACGAGCTTACAGCGGCACGCGATGCGATCAAGGCGACCACTGACCGCGGTGTGTGGTCGCTCTGCTCCTTTCCCCGGCCCAGCCCGCTCGAGCGACCGGGCAACTGTTTCATATCAACGTTCACTATATTGTACGCTGTTGACAGTTGAGACTTGACATCTCGCATGTCCGAGTTTAGCATGCGCCGAAATCGTGTCAAGAGGGTTGTTTGGCCATGCCACTCGCTCACCCCGAACCGTATCGCGCCGCCGTCATTGGCTGCGGCTCGGTCGGCAGCGACATCGCGGATCGCCTGCTCCAGATGTCGGTCCGCATGGCGCTGCCCTACGGACACGCGCCGGCCCTGCGCGCGGTCTCCCGGGTCCGTCTCGTCGGAGGCGCCGACCTCGACGCCGGGCGCCGTCGGGCGTTCGCCGAGCGCTGGGCGCTTCCCGCCGAGCACGTCTATCCGGACTACCACGACCTGCTCGCCCGCGAACGGATCGAGCTGGTCAGCATCGCCACTCCGACCCCCTCCCACGTCGAGGTCGCGCTCGCGGCGATCGAGGCCGGGGCGCGCGCGATCTACCTCGAGAAGCCGATCGCCAGTAGCCTTGCCGACGCCGATCGTCTGGTCGCGGCGTGCGCGCGGGCCAGCGTTCCCCTTGCGGTAAACCACAGCCGCCGGGGCGACCAGATCTACCGCAAGGCAAAGCAGCTGATCGACGAGGGAGCGATCGGACGTTTGCACAGCCTGATCGCCCATTTCGCCGGTCATCTGATGGTGACCGGCAGCCACGCGCTCGACCTGCTCAACTTCTTCAACTCGGACCAGCCCGCGGCCTGGATCGTCGGCCATCTGGACGACCCGCCCGGCTTCGACCCCGGCGGCAGCGCCTACCTCGTCTACGCCAATGGCGTGCGCGCGCTGGTGAACGGATCGTCTGGCGGCAGCGTCATGTTTCGCCTGCAGGCGATCGGGACCGCCGGCGAGATCGTCATCGGCAACCACGAGCTGGAGCTCAATCGCTCGAATCCAGCGAGCCGCGACCACGAGCTGGTCCGCTACCCCTTTCCCCAGGTGCTGCTTGCCGCCTCACCGATGACGGTCATGATCGACGAGCTGCTCGACGCGCTGGAGTCCGGCGCGCCAATGAGCTCGACCGGCGAGACGGCGACCAGCGCGCTCGAGCTGATCGTCGGGCTTCACCTCTCCCATCGCCAGGGAAGCCAACCAATCCGACTACCGGTCGACGAGCGGACGTTCACGATCCCATCCTTGTAAAGGGGTGGCCAATCAGCCGATCTTCATGCGTGGATCGAGCGCGTCGCGGAGGCCATCGCCGACGAAGTTCGACGCGATCACCGCCAGGGCAACCGCGACGCCAGGCGGTATCCAGAGCCACGGCTGGCTCTGGACGACGCTGAGCGACTCGGCCGCATTCATCATATTGCCCCAGCTCGGCGTGGGAATCTGGACCCCCAGGCCGAGGAAGCTCAGGCCGGCCTCGGTCAGGATCGCACTGGCCAGACCAAGGGTCTCGGCCACGACGACGTACGGAAAAACGCCGGGCAAAATGTGCGCGACCATGATCCGCGGGCCCCCGGCGCCGATCGCCCGCGCCGCGACAACGTAGTCCAGCTCGCGCAACGATAGCACCTGGCCGCGAACCAGCCGGGCCAGACCGGGCCAGCCCAAAACGCCAATCACCAGCATCACGTTGAGGATGTTGGGTCCGACCAGCGAGACGACGATGATGATCGCGAAGAAGGTCGGGAACGTCATGACCAGCTCGGTGAAGCGCATGAGCAGATTGTCGGTGGTCCCGCCGGCGTAGCCCGATACCAGCCCGATCGCGGTGCCGATGAATCCCGCGACGACGATCGCGACCAGCCCGACGCTCATCGAGACGCGGGAGGCGAAGACCAGGCGCGCCCAGACGTCCCGGCCGGCGGCGTCGGTGCCCAGGAGGTGTCCCTGCCCCGGCGGCGCCTTGATCCGGTCGATGTCGACCACGTACGGACTGTGGCCGGCCACCAGTGGCGCGAGGATCGCGATCAGACACAGGATCACCAGGACGATCAGCCCGGCCATCGCCAGCCGGTGCCGCCGGAACCGCTGCCAGGGCGTGTTCCGTGAATCCGGCAGGCGCAAGTCGAGCGGGTCGGCCACGACCAGGCTCTTGACCGCGCTGGACCCGATCGGCTCCGCCATCTTACGCGTACCGAACTCGCGGGTCGGCATAGGCGTAGAGCACGTCGGCCAGCAAGTTGCTGAAGAGAATCAAGGCGGCCGTGACAAACGTCAGCCCCATGAGCACCGGGTAGTCCCGGTCGTTGATCGCCTCGATGCTGAGCAGCCCCATCCCCGGCCACTGGAAGACCGTCTCGATGATGATCGCGCCGCCGAAGATCCCGGGCAGGCGAAGGGTCGCCACGGTGATCAGCGGTAAGAGCGCGTTGCGAAAGGCGTGCACCGACATGACCACGAATTCGTTCAGCCCTTTCGCCCGAGCGGTGGTGATGAAGTCGGCGTGGAGCACCTCGAGCATCGCCGAGCGCGCGTAGCGGCTGAGCCCCGCCAGCGCCTCGAGCGAGAGCGCGGTGGCCGGCAGGATCGCGTGGGTCAGGTTATCGACGAGCGACGGTGGCGTGGCGGGGTTGGACATGCCGAAGGCCGGCAGCAGGTGGAGCTGACCGGCGAAGACGTACAACCCCAGGAGACCGATGAAGAAGCCCGGAATCGAAATGCCGACCAGCGCCAGCAGCGACAGGAGATAGTCCCAGAGAGAATACTGCCAGAGCGCCGCGAGCACGCCGAGGAGCGTTCCCAGGAGGGTCGAGATGACCAGCGACAGGCCCATCAGCTCGAGGGTGGCCGG
Organism: Chloroflexota bacterium; assembly: GCA_050695695.1. Taxonomy (GTDB): domain Bacteria; phylum Chloroflexota; class UBA6077; order FW602-bin22; family CADDYW01; genus JAJPKB01. The sequence continues at coordinate 1,593 of JBOGTX010000303.1, read as the reverse complement.
GAAGCGATCGAGAATCTTCTGGAGCACCGGCGAGCCGTCGGCGTACGAATAGCCGAAGTTGCCCTGGACGAGCTGGCCAAGCCAGATCGCGTAGCGCACGGGAATCGGCTTGTTCAGCCCCATCACCTCGCGCAGGTGCTCCATGTCCGCGGCACCGGCCTGGGTCTCCGGATTCACCATGGCCGAGACCGGATCGCCCGGCGCCAGATTGATGAAGACGAACGTGACGATCGAGATCCCGAGCAGCATCGGAATCGAGATAATCAGGCGCTGGACGATATATTTGATCACGGTTTGCTCGCGCTCAGTCGGTGAACGCCGGCCGCCACGGTCGCGTCACGACGGCTTCACGTCGATTTGTTCGGCGTGGAATTCCATGTCATCCTCCTCGATGAACTGCGGCCCGTCCTTCATGCCCAGCACCGCCGTCGCCGGGGTCAGCCGGTCGAAGTACGGATGGGCGATCCGCCTGTTCAAGACGAAGCGCGAGCTCCGCCGCCGCAGCGGCGCCAGGGGGAGGTCCTTCAGGAAGTACTCCTCGTTGATCTGCTGGTAGATCGCGGCGCGCTTGGCGCGGTCGACCCCGTGCTTGCCCTGGTCGACGAGATTCGTGAAATCCTTGCCGGCCCAGTCGGGGAAACCCATCGCGTCCTTCGAGTCGAGGACGAAGTGGAAGCTGAGGAACGCGTCTGGATCCGGGAACGTTCCGAAGCCGACGCGCACCATGTCGTAGTCGTGGGTATTGTAGAACTTATCCACCCAGACCGACACATCCATCTCGATCGGCTTGACCTGGAACCCCACGTCGCTCAGCATCTGTTGTTCGGTCGCCACCTGCGCCCGGTCGTTCTCCGAGGTCAGCTTGATGATGCTGATCGGGACGACGGTGCTGCTGTTCCAGCTCGCGGCTTTGAGCAGATCCTTCGCCTTCTGGGGATCGAAGGGATACATTTGATTCCATTCCGGCTTCTGGAACCACGGCTGAATCAGCGGCGAGTTGACGATCGACCCGGCTCCGGCGTCGAACGTATCAATCAGCTTTTGCCGATCGAGCGCGTAGAGCACCGCCTGGTGGATACGCGGGTCGGCGAGGTATTTTTTCCGAAAGTTGAACGCGTAGGCATCGACAACCTGGGCCGCGACGCCGTAGATCCCGAACTTCGGGTTCGCGACGAACTTCTCCATGATGTCTTTCGTCATCTGCGGGCCCTGTTCCGCGTTCACGTCGACCGCGCCATTCTGGATCGCGAGCATGGCGGTGTCCAGTTGCGCGATGATCCGGAAGAAGAACTTGTCGAGCTTTGGCTTCCCCAGGAAGTAATCCGGATTCGCGTCCATCTCGACGTACTGATCGGCCACGAACTTGACGAACTTGAACGGGCCGAAGCCGACCGGATTCTGATGAAAGAACGGGTGCTTCTCGAGGTCAGCCGGCTTGACGCTGCCCAGGATGTGCTCCGGCAAGATCGCCGGCGCGAACGGCAGGACGCACTGGTAGACGAAGAGCGCGTTCGGGTATTCCATGTCGAATTTGATCGTATAGTCGTCGGGCGTGGTGATGCCGGCGATGTGATCGGCCTTCCCGGTGCTATA
>JBOGTX010000302.1:0-3979 GCA_050695695.1 Chloroflexota bacterium | reverse complement strand
GGCCGCTTCGGCAGTGGCTTCGCCTGGCTGTCGGTCAGTTCGGGGGGTGGCCTGGTGGTGGAGAGTACGGCGAACCAGGACAACCCCCTCTCCGAGGGACGGATCGGAGTCCTCGGGCTGGACGTCTGGGAGCACGCCTACTACCTCAAGTATTACAACGTGCGCGCCGATTACATCAAGGCGTGGTGGAACGTCGTCAACTGGGCGAGCGTCGCCCGTCGGTATCAGGCCGCGCTGAACGGCGAATACCTGATGGGGAATGCCTGATCGGGGCTGATTTTGCTTCGAGCGGGTGATACCTGAATCAGATCCGATGACCCGCGGGGGCGGCCTCTCACGCCGCCCTTTTTTTCTGCCATCCACTGGGCATCAATCGCGGGCCAGCGCGACGAAGCGAAAGCCGGCGAATCCCAGGACCGGAAACGCGGCGAGCCAGTACTCGGTCGCGAGCGCGTGAATCGCTCGGGCGACCTGCCCGAGCACGGTTCCCGCGCTGCTGATGGCGATTGCCGCGGTCAGTCCATCGCCAACGGTTAGCCCCAGGATGATCGCCCCGATCAGCGCGACCCAGAGGACGTCCTCAGTCGCCCAGCTCGCCCGCCAGGCGTGCATGCTTTCCTCCTGACGCCTGGCACCCCGGTCGCGGATTCGGAGCGACCTGCCGGCGCTCAACGCCAGCATAGGGTTGGCATCGAATCGGCGTTATCCCACGCTTTTCCTACTCCTGCCCCCCGATTGTCCTATTGGTCGACCTGTCTTGCGCGGTGTCCGGAGAGCGCAGCCACTCCGCGGTGCGGCCAAAGACCCGACGCGGTCGGCGGGCGAGGCCCGCCAGATCGTTGGCTCCGGTGAGGAACGCGGCGACCCGAAGCTCCTCGATGAACCCTTCAAGCCATTCGATCAGAGCTTCTTCGGAGACACTGGCCTGGCTCAGGGCCGGGCGGGCCACCCCGACCAGTGCCGCGCCCAGGTTGATCGCCTTGGCGGCGTCGAGACCAGTCCGAACTCCGCCAGTGGCGATGACCGGCAGACCCGCTGACCTGGCTTCGACGATCGAGACCGCGGTCGGGATGCCCCAGGTGGCGAACGTCTCGCCGAGTCGCCGGCGCAGCTGGTTGCCCTGTCGCTCGGCCCGGCGGGCTTCCAGCATGGCCATGTTGCTCCCTCCGTAGCCGCCGACGTCCAGCGCCCGCGCGCCGAGCTCGCGAAGGCGCCGGGCGCTCGCCGCGCTCATGCCAGCTCCGGTTTCCTTGGCGATCACCGGAACGGTGATGGCGCTGGACACCTGGGCGATCGCCTCGGCGCACCCGCGAGCATTAGCATCGCCCTCGGGCTGGCACGCTTCCTGGAGGAAGTTCAGGTGAATCGCCAGCGCGTCCGCCGACACCGCGTCGACTAGCGCCTGGACCTGACCGACGGTCAACGGCGCGCGATCTCCCTGGGCCACGAGCTGCGGCGCGCCCACGTTGGCGATCAAAAAGGCGTCCGGCGCCGCCTGGCGGGCCACCGCGTACGTCGACATCAATTCCGGCTGCTCGATCGCGGCGCGCTGGCTACCGAGGCCCATGGCGATGCCAAGGCGCTGCGCCGCGCTGGCGAGTCGGCGGTTGATCTCGGCGGCCCGGGGATGGCCGCCGGTCATCGACGCGATGACGATTGGCGCCTTGAGCCGCTTGCCAAAAAACCAGATCGCCAGGTCGACCGCGCCGCGATCGACCTCTGGCAGGCAATCGTGGACGAGCTGAATGTCGCCCCATCCCGCGCCTGATGGGCTCTCGATCGTGCCGCCCGCCGCGATCTCGAGGTGCTCGAACTTGCGGTCCGACGTCGCGCTGGCTCGTTCTCGATCGGTCACGCTTCCACCTCCGCTGCTGGTTAGACGAGTCGCGAGACCATAATACCAGCCAGAACCGCGATGACGCCCAGCAAAACGCTCCCGAGGAGATTCGCGGCGGCGAAAAGGAGGGCGCGTGATTCCAGCAACGACACCGACTCGAAGGCGAACGTCGAGAACGTGGTGTAGGCGCCGAGAAAGCCGGTCACGAAAAAGAGGCGAAGGCTTGGCGGAACTGCAAGCCGCTCGCTGAGGAGGGTGAGAAACAGGCCGATGACGAAACAGCCCGTGACGTTGATCAGGAGGGTACCGAACGGGAATCCGACGCCGAACCGTTCGCCGGCCCAGCCGCCAACCAGGGCACGGCAATTCGCGCCGAGAAATCCACCGAGGCCAACGATCAAAAACGGGATCATTCGTTCTCCGAAGCGGGCGATCAGGTTGCAGGCAACTGGCCGAGGCAAGGTGCCGGACGAGTCATGGCTCAGGTCTGGACGTTTGATCCGACCTCTGGTCGCGTCAAGCAGGGGATCGAGATCGGGTGGCCGCACGTGAGCTCCCATGCATGGATTCTGGGCTGACGCGGGTGACGAGGAGAGACGAAAAAAGCTTCCACCAACGCTCCCGCGTCAGTAGAAGCTATCAGCCATCGGTGATGGCGGTTCAGGCGCCCCTCGGCGAGCTTCATCGCCGTTCGGTCCTAGAATACTCGGTCAGCTCGATCCGCGCAAGCACCGGACGGCCCCGTTCACGAACGACGCCGGCGGCTGTGATGCGACACTGGTGTTCGGTGTCCTGATATCATGCAAGCGCGTAGGAAAGCCGGCGGCGCGCCGATCTATCGGGTTGGCCACCGATTTCGACGAGAGCACTGTCAGAAAGGTCGGGTTGAAGCGGTGGTCGGCGCGATTCTTGACCTTGTCGTGGGATCGCCGGGTCGATGGTGAGTGTCGCGGCGGTACGCTGCTGGTGGCAACGTCCCACCGCGCCCCTGCTTGCCATCGCCGCCGCCAGCCTCTCGATTCACCTTGCCACGAACGGCGCCTACGGCTTTCACACCGACGAGCTGTACTACATCATGTGCGGGCAGCATCCAGCGCTCGGGTACGTGGATTTCCCGCCAGTCACCCCGATGCTCGCGTGGCTCGACACCAGCATCTTCGGCATCTCCCCCTGGACGTTGCGGTTGTTTCCCGCCCTTGCCGTCGCGGCGGTGGTGTTCCTCACGGGCATGTGCGCGAGAGAGTTAGGAGGCGGCCGCGGGGCCTCCATCCTCGCCTCGGTGGTGGCACTGCTGAGCCCGCTCCTGCTCGGCACCTGGCTGTTTCAGACGGTGGCCTTCGATCAGCTCACCTGGATGATCGCCATCTACCTGCTGCTGCGTACCCTGCGCACCGGCGACCGGCGGCTGTTCATCGTGCTCGGCACCGACCTCGGTTTGGGAATCGAGACCAAGCTAACCATCGTCGCTCTGTGCGCCGGCATCGCGACGGCAGTGCTCGTCTCGCGGGATCTGCGACCCTTCCTGCGCACGCGGTATCCGTGGCTGGGATTGTCGATCGCGTTCGCACTCGCCGCGCCGAACGTCGGATGGCAAATCGCCAACGGGTTCCCCACGCTGATGTACATCAGGAATCACAGCGCCGACATCGTGCAGGGCGGTGGCATCACGAGCTTCGTCGAGGTATTCATCCTCACCATGGGTCCCCTGTTGCTTCCGGTCTGGATCGCGGGGATAGTTGTTCTGTTGCGTGAACCACGGCTGCGGCCGATCGGCGCGCTGACGGTCGTCGTGATCCTGCTGCTCTTACCCGAGGGTAAAGGGTATTATCCGGGGCCGACAATCCCGCTGGTGCTGGCGGCCGGCTGCATGGCGATTGGCAGGATCGTTTCGCGAACGCGCCGGCGACGGGTGACCGGCCTGGTGATCGCCGCCGGCGTCCTCGAGGCGGCCCTCCTGGTGCCCATCATCCTGCCCGTGGTCCCGGCGTCGTCGCTGCACACGCTCGGGATCGACACGCTGAACCCCGATTTCGCCAACACTGTCGGGTGGCCGGAGCTTACCTCACAGGTTGGGGCCGTGTACAACTCGCTGCCCGCGGCGCAACGTACGACGACCGCCATCCTCACGAATATTGACGGTGC
>JBOGTX010000301.1:0-2801 GCA_050695695.1 Chloroflexota bacterium | reverse complement strand
CGTCGATGACAATGGCGATTCGCCAGCGTTCCGCCAGCCGGAGCACGTAGGTGAACGCCGCTTCCCAGGATGAGAAAGGCTGGACCCGAAGCACCGGATCGTCGGCCAGAAGCAGAACCTGCTCGGTGAAGGCACGCAGGTGATCGGTGACCAACTGCCGATCGGCATAGAAGTAGATCGCTGGCTTGCCGCCCAGGAACCGCACGATCAGCTCGGTCTTGCCAACTTGGCGGCGCCCGTACACTGTGATAAGCTCGGGCTGCTCGTTCTGCCACCAGCGATCGAGCCGCGCGAGGTCGCCCTCGCGGTCCAGGAACATCGGATAATCCGTCCTATACAGCCACGTATAATACCTGGGCGTATTATACGTGGCTGTATAGGACGTGGCAATCCGGCCACGAGGTCGACCGCCGTCGAATCAAGCCAGACCACCCACCGCGTGAAAGGAACGAATCCACCGATGAAGCCAGGTCTCACCGTCGGCGCGACCGGCGAGGTATCCGTCACCACGACGCCCGAGCTGGCGATCACCTTCGAGGGCCCGCCACGGCTCTCGGTCCTCTCGACGCCCGCCCTGCTCTGGCAGCTCGAAGCGGCCGGCCACGCCGCGCTCGCGCCCTTCCTCGATTCCGGCGAGGCCTCGGTCGGCGTCAGCGTTCAACTGACCCACCTGGCCCCAACGCCGATCGGCATGAAGATCACCGCGAAGGCGACCGTGACCGCGATCGACCGCCGACGGGTCAGCTTCGCGATCGAGGCATTCGACGCGACTGAAAAGATTGCCGAGGGCACCCACGATCGCTTCGTGATCGACGTGGCACGCTTCGCTGACCGGGTAGGCCAGAAGGTCTCGCTGGATCGATAGGCACATGGTCCACGCTATCGCGGACGCCACGTTTGGCGCCCTTACGTTTCACGTCTTGACGCATCACGTCGTCGCGCGGCGCTCAGTTGGTCGATGCCACCATTGGAAGAAAGATCCGGTACCCGCTCGGGGACGTCGGGATTGGCGAGGGCGCGGGATAAGAATCGGATGGCGGAGGAGTGGGGCTCGCCGGCGGGGATTGGGTCACGCCGGTTCCGAGCAGCGTGCTCGACACGTTAGCGTAGAAGGAAAGCTCTGCCGACTCGGCACCCAGCCCATTCGGCGTGAACGCGACGGTCACCGCGCAGCTCCCGCCGGACGGCACCACCGCGCCGTCGCAGTTGGTCGAGTGGCTGAAAGCGCCCGGAGTCTCCCCACCCACGGTGACGGTTGGCAGCGTCACCGCCTGGCTCAGGCCATTCGTAAAAATCACCGACTCTCCGGTGCTCGTCGATCCGATCGCGACCAGCCCGAAGTCGATCAGCCCGCCACTCAGGCTGGTCGGTGAGGATACCGCGACGTCCCGAGCGAAGCTCCAGGCATCCGGCGAGCCGAGTCCGGTGGCGAGGTCGTAGCCGGGGCCAGCGTTGTAATGGAGGTTATCGCCCGTTCGCACGTCGTGATAGGCCGTATAGGGCTCGGACGGGCTCGCGACGCCGTAGATGAAAGCCGACGCGTTGCCCAGGCGAGTCTTCCCGAGCCGGTGCAGGTACTCGTTGGTGTCGGCGGCGAGACCTGCCCAGAGCGGCGTCGCGGCGCTCGTTCCGCCGACGATGATCCACCCGGCCGAACCGCAGGCAACGGTGGCGCAATACATCGTGTAGCCGGTCGAGGGGTCGGCGTTCGCCGAGACGTCGGGAACGTTACGCTTGCTGGCCGACGTACCCAGCCCGTACTGGACCTGGAAGCTCGGCATGGAAAAGGTGCTGCTGAAGCCACCACCACCGCCGATTCCCGCCGGATCGTTGCTTTCGGCGCAGAGCGCGCAGGACCAGGCGCTTTCCGATTCGTAGATCCCGCCCGAGCCGGTGACGAGCGATGTCCCGCCAACCGCGACGACATTCGGATCGCTGGCCGGGAACTGCACTTGAAGCGTCGTGCTTTTCTGGCAGCCGTACGCGCCGTCATCCCCGGACGCCACGAAAAAGGCTTGCCCCTGCGCCGCGCCTTCCTGCAAGACCTGGTCGAGCTGCTGTTCGACGCTCGAGGGATACTCGCCCTCGCACGCGCCCCAACTGGAGCTGACGACCGAGGCATGATCGTCGGTCACGATCTGGTTGTACAGCAAAACCGAGTCCGGCCAGGTATTCGGCGCCTCGTAGACGATCTGGCTCGCGCCGGGCGCGATCGCCGACGCCACCTCCATGTCCAGCTCGACCTCGATCGATCCATCTCCCGGAGCGCCGACCCCGCCATCCACCGGAATCACCTGCCAGTTCGGGCTGCCAAGACTGAAGGCGCTCAGGTACGTGGCGACGTCGTTCGACGAAAACCCATCGAACTCCACCAGGGCGATCGTCTGTCCCGCGCCGTCGTCGCCCATCCCATCGATCAGTGGATTGAGATCGTACGCCGCGCGCAGGTCGTCGGGCGCGTAGCCCCCGCCAGGGCCACTTCCCGCCGCCGGTTGAACCTGCCCGAACGCGGGCCCAACCGGTCGAATCGGTCCGTGAGAAAGGACCGCCACGTCGTCGAGCCCTCCGATTCCCGCGATCTCGCCGCTCAGCGCGCTGGGAATCGACGGTTCGACGACCGGAGCGTGCACGGCGCGCCCTCGGTAGCTGAAATCGTCGATTTGCACGTCGAAGGCGCCTTCCACCTGACCGATGGTCCCGCTTGCCTCGACGAAGAGGTGGTTCGGCGAGACGTCGACGACGGTCAGACCCTGCGATCTCAGAAAGCTGGTGACGGCGTCGACCCGCGCCTGGCTCGGACT
>JBOGTX010000300.1:0-3502 GCA_050695695.1 Chloroflexota bacterium | reverse complement strand
CGTCCAGGTAATCCGCCCACTTCCAGTCCGCAGTTGGGAAGCTGACCCCGCCTTTCTGAAAGATGTCCTTGTTGTAGACCAGGATCGTCGCGGTCGTCTCCCGCGGCATCGCGTTCTGTTTGCCCTGGAACTGGAAATCCTTGACCGCGGCGGTATAGTAGTTGTCCAGGTTGATGCTGCTATCGGCTTTCAGGTAGGACGCCAGGTCCTGGGGAATGTTCAACGCGGAGATGCCGGCGTTGGTGTAACTGTGGATCCAGTAGACGTCCGGCGGGGTCCCGCCGGAGATCTCCAGGAGCAGCTTGGTCTGGGCCTCGGCCGCGGTGGCGCCGCTGTACTGCGCGTCGACGGTCAGGCCGGGGTTCGCCGCCTGGAACTTCTCGATGACCGGGCCGTACATCTTTTGCATGTTCCCAGACGTGTTCGACAGATACACCAGCTTCGCGCTGGCGTTACTCGACGGCACGGCCGTCGCGGCGGCGGCCACCGTCGTCGGCGCGGCGCTGGTGGAAGACGCGCCGCTCGCCGAGGTCGGCGCGGCCTGGGCGGCCGAAGCGGCGGGAGTCGACGCCGCGGGAGTGCCTCCCCCACAGGCGGAGAGCAGGGCCGCGCCGGCGAGGCTGGCCCCGCCCGCGCCAGCGAGCTTCAGTAGGAGACGCCGAGAGCAGGTTGATGGTCGTGGCATGATGATTCCTCCTCGATTGGCCGGAAATGCCTGGCGTGGAAACCGCGATCATCGTTCGACGATCCGGACGTGATGGCAGGACGGGTTTCGCGCGCGGCAGCGCTCGGGTCACGAGTCGCTCTGTCGCCACCGCGCGGCCATTCAATCATGGCGCGCTTGCTCCGTCAAGAGAACGATCGCGCCGCGGATCAACGTTCGTCTGATGGAAATGGGCGACGCATCCGGAGAACCCCTCTCCTGACCCGCGTCGCGGAGAGGAACGATGGCGGCACGGCTTTCCCCATTCGTTCCCGCTCTCTCCGCGCCGGGGAGAGCGGGACAGGGTGGGAGGGGTTCCCGGTGAACCGTTCCCCGAAAGTGCGTTGACCCTCCGCCGTAGGGAACCCGACGTTCCCTACGACGTTCTTATGAAACCACGGCCCCGGAACAGGTACACTGATCGGGGTACTCTTGTACCCCGATGCGAGGATGAGGGCCGTCGAAAAGATGAGCAGGTTCAAGCCGCGGCGGATCTACGCGGTGGTTGGCGTGCCGCCGGAGGTCCAGGCATACGGAATGGCCAGATACTCTCGGTCCAGCCAGGGCATGCTCGAGAGCATTCGCGAGCTCAGCCAGGAGAAGGCCGAGAAGTTCCTCGAAACGTTTTATTTCCAGTACGGTCATCGCTCGGTCGCGGATCTGGCGCACGTCGCCCTCGGGATCGAGCAGATCTCGCTGCTCTCGGCCATCGCGGTGGTGGACGAGCCGGTCTGGGACGGCCAGGAGCGGAGCACGCGGTACCAGCCGTTCCGACGCACCGGCTGGTACGTCCCGCCAGGTCTGAGCGGCTCCGCGGTCGAAGTGGAGTACAATGCGACCGTCGAAGCACTCTTTTCAGCCTACGAGCAACTCAGCGAATCGCTTTTAAGGCTCCTGACCAACGCGATTCCCCGGCCCGAGGCCATGGAGCAGGCGGGCTATCAGCGCACCCTGCGGGCGCGGGCCTTCGACGTGGCGCGCTACCTGTTGCCGCTGGCGACCCACACCAGCGTTGGCCAGATCGTGAGCGCTCGGGTTCTCGAACGGCAGATCAGCCGACTGCGTAGCTCCGATTACCCGGAGCTCCAGGCGATTGGCCGCGAGCTTCAGGAAGCGTGCCGGGTGCCGGCCGAGGCGCCCCTCCTCGAAGATCCGGATCCAAACGATCCCGACGCGGAGCGCGCTCCCCTTTCGCGGCCGCGGGCCACTCCCACCCTGGTCAAGTACGCCGAGCCGTCAGTCTATCAGCAGGAAACCCGGCGCGGCCTGTTCGCCGCCGCCGCCGAACACCTGGCGGGACTCGGGGTGCCGGATCGTTCGCGGACCGTCGAGCTCGCCACGCCAGTTGGCGATCCGCTCGACGAGCTGGTGGCGACGCTCCTCTACAAGCACGATCGCGCCGGACACAGTTATCGCCAGATCGTCCAGGCGGTCGCTAGCTTCAGCGCCCGGCGAAAGCGCGAGATCCTCGACCTTTCGGTCGGCCACCGGGGTCAGCACGACGAGTTCTTGCGGGAGCACCAGGCGGGCTATTCGCTGGTCTTCGACGTCTTAATGGACGTTGGATCGTTCCGGGATTTGCACCGGCACCGCCGGTGCGTCCAGGTCCTCCAGCCCTCCACCTGGGATCACGGCTTCGACCCGCCGGAGCAGATCTTCGAGTCCGGCCTTGGCCGACCGGTGGCGACCCTGGCGGCGAATGAAGGTCTGATCGACCGGTTCGAGACGACGCTTCGCGACTCATCGCGGGCGGCCGAGCGCGTCGCCGACATCGACCCGCTTGCCGCGGATTATCTGATGCCGCTGGCCTATCGAACAAGATGTCTTTTCAAGATGGATTGGGCGCAAGCGGCCTATATCATCGAGCTGCGCACCGGCCCGACCGGGCACTTTTCCTATCGTCAGGTGGCGTGGGAGATGTACCGCGAGCTTCGGGCCCGCTATCCGGCGCTGGCCGAGCCGATTCGGGCGGTGGATCCCGGCCGACCGATCGATCTGCTTCAGCGATGACCGGACGAGCGCTCACCGCGTTGATCGAAGCCGGGCGATCGGTTATGCTATGGCCAGTCTCACGACGTCCGTCTCGAGGGAGTGGCCATGCCAGATGACGAACGCATCGATCTCCAGCGCGCCGCCTTGATCGTCTACGATGCCTGCCGACGCGCGCTCGTCCCGGCCGACGAGGGCCGCCGGGCACGGATGCGACCGGTGCTCGACGCCTGGACGCGTCTGATCGGCGCCGCCCGCGCCGCCGAGATTCCGATCATCTATACTACACCGGTCAGCCGCGCCGACGGCGCGGACGTGGTGCTCTTGCCGACCGACCTCAGTGTCGAGACCGGCGTGCCATCGCTGACGAACTGCGTCGAGGGGACCGCCGACGCCGGCTTTCCGGATGAGATCGCGCCCCGCCCGGAGGATTACGTCTTGCTGAAGCGCCGTCCGAGCGCGTTTTACGGCACCGGAGCCGCTGAGCTGCTCCGGATGCTCCGACGCGACGTTCTGTTCATTGGCGGTGGCGCGACCAATCGGGGCGTGGAAACCAGCGTGCGCGAAGCCTTCAGCATGGACTTCTCGACGGTCGTCGTGCGCGAGTGCTGCTGGAGCGGGGATCTCGAGGCGCACAACTATAGCCTGAACAAGGCGATGAAGATGTACGCGCGGGTGCGCACCCTCGATCAGGCGCTGAGGCTGCTCACGTAATCGTGACACACCCCGGATTTTCGTTGCATCGGGGTTACCTCTCTCCCGGCCTCTTCTCTACCCCCTGACCCCCTTATTCAGGGGGAACCGTCGGCG
>JBOGTX010000299.1:0-3220 GCA_050695695.1 Chloroflexota bacterium | reverse complement strand
ATGGTGGGCTCCTCATCGCGTCCGGGGCGCTCCTCGGGCATCGTGATCGCCAATCCCGAACGTTTTGAGCTGGTGGGATCGAGGGGGTTCGTGAGGCAGTTTTTCCGCTGCGTGGTCGAGCATTCCGGGCCGCGGCGCGTCTGGCTACCGCTGGTCGCCTTGACGACGGTGCTGCCCTTTGTCTTGATCGGCATGCCACTCGTCGAGAAGCAGCTGATCGACAGCGTGTTTCTACAGCATCGGGCGGATCGCCTGCTGGGCATCGTCCTGACCTACGCCGGACTTTATTTGCTCTCCCTGGCAATCGGGATCGGCCGCTCGACGCTTCAGACCTACCTCGGCGAGCGGATCACGATGGATCTCCGCCTGCGCCTGCTTTCCCACAGCGGGGAGTTATCGCTGGCCTACTGGCACCGCGAGCACCACGGCCGAACCATGGCGCTGTTCCAGAGCGACGTCTCGCGCGTCGCCAGCATCTTCAACTCGGCGGTCATCGGCGGCCTCGCCGGCGTCATTGGCGCGGTGGCCGGCGCGGTGGTCATGTTCAGCTTGAACTGGCAGCTCGCGATCGTCACCGCCCTGGCCCCGCCGCTCGCCGGCGGACTTGCCGTGGTCCTCACCCGCCCCCTCCGGCCGATGTCCCGCAAGGTCCAGGATAAGGCCGCCGAGCTCAGCGAGCGTCTTCAAGAGAACCTGGCGGGGATTCGCGAGGTCCTGGCGTTTGGACGGGAAGAAAGTCAGGGGCGGCAATTCGCGACGACCCTCCAACAGCTTCTCGGCCTGCGCATGCGTCTGACCTACATGGATGCCGCGTTTCAGACCGGCCAGAGCGTCTTTTCGCTGATGGTGTTCCTGGCGATCCTGGGGTACGGCGGATACCTGGTTCTCGCCGGGTTGACCACCCTGGGGACGTTGATCGCGATGGAGAGCCTGTTCAATCAGACCTTTATGACGGCCAAGCAGCTCTTCGGGCTGGTGCGCGACCTCCAGGTCTCCATGGCCTCGATCGACCGGGTGTACGCGTTCCTCGACGAGAAGCCCCAGGTTCAGGAGCGCCCCGGCGCGCGCACGCCGATCGAGGTGGCCGGCGCGGTGACCTACGACGGCGTCACCTTCGGCTATCGGCCCGATCGACCGGTCCTCCAGGACGTGTCCTTCACCGTGGATCCGGGCGGGGTGATCGCGCTCGTCGGTCCAAGCGGCGCTGGAAAGAGCACCATGGTCAGTCTGTTGTCCCGCTTCTACGATCCGACCGCGGGGCACGTCCTGCTGGACGGGACCGACGTCCGTGACCTGACCCTCGCGGGGCTTCGTCGGCGGATCGCGATCGTCTTTCAGGACACCTTCCTTTTCGCCACGACGATCCGCGAGAATATCGCCTTCGGCCGTGAAGGCGCGACCGAGGAACAGATCGTCGAGGCGGCCCGGATCGCCAACGCCTGGGAGTTCATCGAGCGCTTTCCCGAGCAGCTCGATACCCTGGTCGGCCAGCGAGGAGTACAGCTCTCCGAGGGCCAGCGACAGCGCCTGGCGATCGCGCGGGCATTGTTGCGCGACCCGCGAATTCTCATCCTCGACGAGCCAACCTCGGCGCTGGATGCGCGCTCGGAGCACCTGCTGCAGTCGGCGCTCCAGAACCTGATGCGGGGACGAACGACCTTCGTCATCGCGCACCGTCTCGCCACGGTGCGGCGCGCCGACCAGATCCTGGTGCTCGACGCCGGCCGGATCGTCGAGCGCGGAACCCACGCCGAGCTGCTGGGCAAGGCGGGCCTCTACCGCGAGCTGTACGAGCTGCAATATGCCGGCGCTACGTCGCTTCCGGACGAGGGGCCGGACGGGCTTGTCCCGGCGCTCGTTGGCCCGGGTCAGCATCGTTCCACGCGATCCTGAAGGAGAAAATCACGGCGTGATAGCTTCGGTCGAATCGATCGCCGCGCCTACCGACCTGACGCTCGAAGCGGCGGACACGCACTACAAGGCCGGCCGGTTGCCCGAGGCGGAATCGATCTGCCGCCAGCTCCTTCAGGAGCGGCCCGACGATGCCACGGTGCTGCATCTGCTGGGCCGGGTGGCCCTGGCGGCGGAAAATCCGGCGATCGCCAGCGCGTTCATCCGAAAGGCGATCCGCCGCGAGCCAGGCAATCCGTCCTCTCACACCAGTCTCGGTATCGTGCTCCAGACCCAGGGCAAGCTGGACGAGGCGGTGGCCAGCTATCGGCACGCCCTCGAGCTTGACCCGAAGTATGCGAAGGGCCACCTCAATCTTGGCTCCGCGCTCCGCGAAAAAGGCCAGACCGACGATGCCGTCGCGTGCTTTCGCCGCGCGATCGAGCTCAAGCCCGACTTCGCGGTCGCCCACCTGAACCTTGGCATCACCCTCCAGGATCGGCTCGACCTGGAAGGCGCGCTGGCGAGCTTCGAGCGCACCCTCGAGCTCGCGCCGGAGAACGCGAACGCGCTCAACGCCCGCGCCGGCGTGTTTCTGATGCAGGGACGGGTGGAGGAATCGATCGCCGAGTTTCGCCACGCGCTGAGGCTCGATCCCACCCAGGCCGAGATCCACTCGAATCTGCTCTTCGCGATGCACTTCTCCCCGGCCTGCGATCGCGATCTTCTGCTCGCTGAGGCCCGCGAATGGGGACGGCGGCACGCGAACGATGGGGAGCCGCGTCGCCACGGCAACCCGCCGGACCCGGAGCGCAAGCTACGCATCGGCTACGTCTCGGGGGATTTCCACCGGCACCCGGTCGGCTACTTCCTCGAAGCGGTCCTGCGCGCCCACGATAAGTCCCAGGTCGAGGTGTTCGGCTATTCGAACCACCACGGGGTCGACGACCTGAGCCTTCGGCTCCACGAGGCCGCCGATCATTGGCGCGTGCTCGTCGGCGCCTAGGAGGCCCGGGTTGCCGAGGCGATCCGGCGGGACCAGATCGACGTTCTGGTCGACCTGACCGGCCACACCGGCGGGCATCGGCTGGGGGTGTTCGCGCGCAAGCCGGCGCCGGTCCAGGCGACCTGGCTGGGCTACTTCGACACGACCGGCCTGGAAGTGATCGACGACATCCTGCTCGATCGCTTCCTCTGTCCGACCGGGGATGAGCGCTTCTACAAGGAACGGGTAGTCCGCTTGCCCGAGGTCTACCTGTGTTATGACCCCCAGACCCCGGCGACGCCAACTCCCTTCCCCGCCCTGGCCAATGGCTACCTCACCTTCGGC
>JBOGTX010000298.1:0-2620 GCA_050695695.1 Chloroflexota bacterium | reverse complement strand
ATACCGGGAACGTGGATGGAATGCCAATTGTCGTCTTGGAAGCGATGGCAGCTGGCAAAGCAATCGTCGCCTCCCGAGTTGGAGGCATTCCGCAAGTTATCGTCGACGGGGAGACCGGCCTCCTTGTAGATGAGCGCTCGCCGTCAAATCTAGCTGGTGCGATTGCACGATTCATCTCCAATCCCGCCGAGCGATTTGACTGTGGCGCGCGAGCCCGTCGTGTGGTCGAAAGGGAACTAACCTGGCCGATAGTGGCGCGGCGGTTTGTCGAAATCTATCAGGAAGCGTTGAGTGAATATCGCGATTGATGCTCTCGGAATTAGTCGTCCCGGGGGAGGGCGCTCGGCGACCGTCAATCTACTCCAGGCACTCCTGGTCCTCGACCATGAAAACCGATACTCGGTCTTCTTGAACCGACCCGAGCCCTGGTTGTCCACCTTCTCGAACGTCCGGCAAGTTGTCCTGGGCGAGCTGCCGGCGATTGCCACCCGAGTCTGGGCGCAGGCGCTCGTGCCGCTCTACCTCCGACGCTGGCGGGCCGACCTCGTCCATCACGTCAAGAATTTGAACGTGATCGAGTCGCCGTGCCCGTCCATCGTCACGGTCTATGACCTGACGATCTTGCGATATCCGGAACTCTATCCGCCATTCGACGTCTGGTACTGGCGTCACGTGGAACCACGAGCCCTCCGGGCAGCGTCGAGAGTCGTGGCAATTTCGCGAACGACCGCTGAGGATCTCCGCCGCTTTTACAACCTGCCGGCCGATCGCGTCGAGGTCATCTACCCGTCGTTCGCTCCGGGGATCGCCACGTCGCGCGCTGATCCCAGTGAGATACGCCGACGCTACGGGATCGAGGGGCAGTTCGTCCTGCACGTCGGCAGCATTTCTCGGAAGAAGAATCTCCTGACGCTGTTCCGTGCCTTCCACCGTCTGCGCGCGCGCGGCCTCGACCTCAAGCTCGTGCTGGTCGGGCGCACCTACCAGAAAGGCCACGACCAGTCCCTGGGAGAGTTTCTGACGGCGTCGGAATTCGCGCCTGACGTGATCTTCACCGGCCCGGTACCGGATGCCGATTTGCCCGGGCTCTATCGCGCGGCGGCCGTCGTCGCGTTTCCCTCGTTGCACGAAGGATTCGGAATCGTACCGGTCGAAGCGATGGCCGCTGGCGTGCCCCTGGTGGCATCGACCGGCGGTGCGCTCGCGGAGGTGATTGGCCAGGGGGGATGGCTCATTCAAGACGCGGGCGATGACGCCGAGCTCGCCGACGCGATCGGGCAGATCCTCCGTGATCGGGATCTTCGCGATGGTTTGATCGCGCGAGGCCTAAGCCGGGCCGGGCTTTTCGCGCCCGGGCGCGCGGCGGCGCAGACGCTGGACCTCTACCGTCGCGTCGCCCGGTCGAGTCGCGACGCGGTAGACGCGTGATCCAGTCGACGATCGAGAGCGCGTTTGCGACGGTCGGTCGCCTCACCCGGTCTCGCTGGGTGCGTCAGGGCGCTCCCCTCGTCGTTCTGATCGCGTCGCTCGGCATTATGGGGCGGCTCATCGTTCGCGAGTACGCGAGCATCACCATCGATCTTCACGCGTTGAACCCTGTGCTCATCCTCGTCGGCTTGCTGGCGATCGTGGTGTCCAACCTGGGTGGCGGGTTCTTCTGGAAGAAGGTGCTGGCGTCGTGCGGGGCGGAGCTTGACCTGAAGGAGTCCGTCCGGATCTGGTGCCTGGCAAGCCCGGCCAAGTACGCGTTCAGTTTCGTTTCCCTGTACGCCGGGCGGGTCTATCTTGCCGAGCGGGCCGGGGTTCCCCGTCGCGCCTTGCTCGTCAGTATTCCAGTCGAGCTGATTCTGATCGTCCTCTCCGGCGTCATTGTCTTGCTGCTGCTGGCGCCGTTTGGGGGAAGTATCCCCGTGTTGGGGGGGTCGGTTCTTCCTCGATTCGTGGCACCGCTCCTGGCGGTCATCGTCGCCGGGCTGCTTCCGTCGTTGGTGCGCTGGGCGATCAAGCTCGTTCCGCGAGGCTGGGTTGGCGACCGCGCCACGGTGACCTACCCTCGGATGAGAGCGGGCTTGCTCGTCGCGATCGTCAACTGGTTGTTCCTCGGCGCGGCGTCGTACTTTCTGGTCGACGCGATGATGCCGATTCGCCTGACGTTACTGCCTTTCTGTATCTGTGCCGTGGTCCTGGCGTTGCTCTCCGGTCTGGTGGGGATAACTCCCCTGGGAATGGGCGTTCGGGAGGTGGTTCTGGTCCTGATTTTGGCGCAGGTGATACCGATTCCAATCGCGACGACCGTGGCGATACTCCACCGACTTCTCACCGTGCTCGCCGAGCTCCTCTGCGGGGGCATCGCACTCGCGGCGTCATCGCGCTCGGGCACCCGACCCTTCAAGTCGGAGGTACCTGACGTTTTCACGCGCCGAAGCCAGAACTGACCGGTGACACCCATTCCGACTAGCCCATTTGTATCAAAAGGTTGTTGACACGATACTCGGCCACATGTTACGGTATCAGCGCTTGGCCGCTAGTTGGGAAGAAGAGGGAGAACGTCGATGCTCGGGAAGTTGCCCGCCAAAGTCAGACGTGCGATCGTGCTCGTCGTCAGCTTGCTGGTTGGAAT
>JBOGTX010000297.1:0-3052 GCA_050695695.1 Chloroflexota bacterium | reverse complement strand
TTCGCTGCCAGCTCGGACCCTACGGCGGCGGCGGCTTCGTCGACCTCGACAAAGCCGGCCGACCGAAGAACGCCTGGCCGCAGGAGCGGGCCTTCGACGACGAAGCCTATCTGGAGAACATTCCCCGAATGTTCGCCTACCTTCGCGAGAAACTTGGCTTCGGGGTCAAGCTCACCCACGACGTCCACGAGCACCTGCGCCCCCAGGTCGCGGTGACGCTCTCGAAGCTGCTCGAGCCCTATCGCCTCTTCTTCCTGGAAGATACCCTCTCGCCGGAGCAGGTGGCGTACTTTCGCCTGATTCGCCAACAGTGTACGACGCCCCAGGCCATGGGCGAGCTGTTCATCAATCCCCACGAATGGGTGCCGCTGATCCAGGAGCGCCTGATCGACTTCATCCGCTGTCGGATCTCGAAGGTCGGCGGCATTACCCAGGCGCAGAAGATCGCCCATCTCTGTGAGTGGTACGGCGTCCACACCGCCTGGCAGGAGGGCGGCGACAACGATCCGGTGAATCAGGCCGCGGCGATGCACCTTGACCTGACGAGCTGGAACTTTGGCATCCAGGAGGAGAACCACTTCCGCCCCGAGGAGCTCGAGGTATTTCCCGGGCACCCGGTGCTGGAGGGCGGCCATCTCTACGCGAACGACGGACCCGGCCTGGGGGTGGACGTCGACGAGGAGAAGGCGGCGCGGCTGCTGGATCCGGAGAAGGCGAGTCGGCGATTCTTCATGGCCGAGGACCGCAAGGCAGACGGCACGGTCGTCCGGCCGTAAAGCGAGGTGAAGGAGCGTTGGCGATGTACGATCTGGTGATCAAGAACGGAACTCTGGTGGACCCGGCCCGCGGCATGCACACGAAGCAGGACGTGGCTTTCGCCAGCGGAGCCGTCGCCACGGTGGCCGACAACGTGGCGACCACCGACGCGGCCCGCGTGATCGACGCTATGGGGCGCCTGGTGACGCCCGGACTGATCGACCTGCACGTTCACGTCTTCGAGGGGGTATCGCACTACGGCATCCCGCCGGATCCGACCTGCCTGGCACACGGCGCGACGACGGTGGTCGACGCCGGATCGGCCGGCGCGGACACCTTCGCGGGATTTCGCAAGTACGTGATCGAGGCGTCGGCGACTCGGATCTTCGCCCAGCTCAACATCTCGGCGATGGGGATGCTCGAGTCGCAGATTGGCGAGTTGGACGACCTGAAGTGGGCGAGCGTTCCGCGCGCGCTGGAGACGATCGAGAAGCACCGCGACCTGATTCTCGGCGTCAAGGTGCGACTGTCGCGCGGAACGATCGTCGGGGAGGCGGCCGGGATCACGCCACTCTACCGGGCGCGCGAGGCGGCGGACGCGGCCGGCCTGCCGATCATGGTCCACCCCCAGGATGCCTGGTGCGATTCGCTCGACGACGTGCTCGCGGTGATGCGCGAGCGCGACATTCTCACCCACTGCTTCCATGACCACACCCACGGCATTCTCGACGCGGACCGGAAGATCCGCCGGTCGGTCTGGGAGGCGCGGGAGCGCGGCGTGATCTTCGACGTCGGGCACGGTCAGGGCTCCTTCAACTGGGACATCTGCGAGACCGCACTGGCCCAGGGATTCCTCCCAACCTCGATCTCGTCCGACCTGCACGTCTACAACCTGAGCGGCCCGGTCTTCGATCTGGCGACCACCGTCTCGAAGTTCCTGCACCTCGGCCTGTCGCTGGACGACGCGCTGGCGCGGGTGACCGCGGTCCCGGCGCGGGTGATCGGCCTGGAGGGCAAAATCGGCACCCTGGCCGAGGGAGCCTGGGGCGACGCGGTGGTCTTCGCGCTCGAGGAGGGCGATTTTCCCCTCGTCGATTCGCGCGGCCAGGTCCGAATCGGCCGTCAGCGGCTGGTGCCCCGAACGGTCGTCAAGGGCGGCAAGGTGGTCGAGTAGACAAGGGACCGTGAGTCAGGAACGAGAGCGGGAATGAATGGTTCAATAGCTCGTCCGCGCTTGACATTGCGAAACATGATATTACAATGTTAGGCATGCGTACCGCGAAGACCGTGTCCATCACTCTCCCGCCCGATCTGCTGGTCAAGGCGCAGGAGATCGCCCAGCGCGAACACCGGACGATGAGCGAATTGTTCCGCGAAGCCCTGCGGCGCTACCTGCAGCAGGGCGACGCCGAGTGGCAGGCTCTCCTCGTGCGCACTCGTGCCCAGGGCAAGGCCCTGGGCATCACCAGCGAGGCGGACGTTGAGCGCCTCGTCGACGAGTACCGCCGCGAAACCCGGCGGCCGGACGGGTGACGCGGGTCGTCGCCGACACTAACGTTTACATATCGGCGCTGCTGTTCGGCGGCCTCCCTGGTACTTTCCTGGATCTCGCCCTGGCCGGATCGTTCACTCTGGTCATCTCGGCAGCGCTGCTTGCCGAGCTGGCGGAGACGCTCGATCGCAAGTTCGGAGTGTCCCCGGGCGATGTCGTGGCGATCCGCGCGAAGCTGGCGGGGACCGCCGTGTTGGTCGAGCCGACGGCGACGCTCGATGTCGTGCCGGACGATCCCGACGATAACCGGGTGCTCGAATGCGCCCTGGCGGGACAGGCGGAGATGATTGTCAGCGGAGACCGCCATCTACGAAAGCTGGGCGCGTACGCGGGCATCCCGATTGTCACCGTCCGGCAGTTTTTCGAGATGAGCGAGGCGAGCCACGGCCGCTGACCTGGTCGCTCTCCCCGCCTTCGACCTGGCGACCACCGTCACGAAGTTCCTACACCTGGGGCTGTCGCTGGACGACGCGCTGGCGCGGGTGATCGGCCTGGAGGGCAAAATCGGGACGCTCGCCGAGGGAGCCTGGGGCGACGCGGTGGTCTTCGACCTCGAGGAGGGCGAATTTCCCCTCGTCGATTCGCGGGACCAGGTCCGAATCGGCCGTCAGCGGCTGGCGCCCCGAACGGTAGTCAAGGGCGGCAAGGTGGTCGAGTAGCGGCGGGCCGAGGGCGATCGCTTGACGCCCGAGCCGGCGGCCCGCCAGTGTACCTACCAGTCTGCGGCGGCAGGCAGTCAAGGAC
>JBOGTX010000296.1:0-7969 GCA_050695695.1 Chloroflexota bacterium | reverse complement strand
ATCAAAACCGACCGACGCGTCGGTCGGTTTTGATGATAGCAGGGAGGTGCCCGTGCCGATCGAGCAGGACCGCAGCCAGCAGCGCCACGAGCAGATCCTCGAGGCGGCCACCCGAATCTTCTCGCGGAAGGGCTACCACGACGCCGCGATGGATGACATCGCTGTCGAGTCGCGCACCTCCAAAGGCGGCCTCTACTTCCACTTCCCGAATAAGCAGACCCTCTTCCTCGCTTTGCTCGACCAGATGATCGCGCTGCTCCGTGCCCGCGCCGAGGCGGCGATCGCCGAGGAGGAGGATCCGATTCGCAAGGCGGAAGCGGCCCTGCGGGTCGTGCTCCACACCTTCGCCTCGCATCGGACGCTGGCGCAGCTCTTTCTGGTCGAGGCGCTCGCGGCCGGTCGCGAGTTTCAGGAGCGCCTGGCGGCGAGCCACGCCGCCTTCGCCGGACTGGTCCAGTCGCACCTCGACGACGCGGTCCGCCAGGGCGTGATTCCGCCACAGGATACCGCCCTCGCCGGCCAGGTGTGGTTCGGCGCCCTGAACGAGGTGGTGACGGCCTGGCTGCTGCGCGAGCCGCCCGGACCGCTTGAGGAGCAGTATCCCGCGCTACGGGCCCTCCTATTGCGAAGCGTGGGCGTTCCGCCAACCGGCCTCGTCCCGGGTGGGCCGCGATGAGCGCGGTGAACGCCGCTCCGCGCGAGGCGCTCGACGCGGGCCGCCTGGGCGCGCGGCTCGAGACCGGCCGCCAACAAGCCGGGCGAGCGGGGCGAGCGACCCTGGTCAGCGTGGTGTTGCCGGTTTCCACCAGCGATCCGCTCGGCTTCTACGCGCGCGGCGCCCGGCTGAGCGACGTTCGTTCGTTCTGGTCGTCGCCGGGCGCCGGGCAGGTCGTGGTCGGCGTCGGCGAAGCCTGGACCATCACCGTCGACGGGACGGGCCGGTTCGCGGACGCTCGCGAGGGCTGGCGGGACCGGTGCGCTGCCATGCTCGTTCAAAGCGAGACCAACGCGCCGGGGACCGGCCCGGTCCTGCTCGGCGGCTTCGCGTTCGATCCGCTTCGCCCCTCGACCGCGCCGTGGCGGGGCTATCCGGCCGGCCGGCTGACCCTGCCTCGCTTCGTCCTGACCGCGACCCCCGATCAGACCTGGCTCACGATCAATTCTCTGGTGTCGCCGGGCGGCGCGGGCGAGACCGCGGAGCGAACCGTCGAGCGCGCCCAGTTTCTGCTGGTGGGCCCCGCGGTCGACTCGGCGCCCCGGCCAGTCGCGGCGCCGCCTCGCCTCGACGACCCGCGCCCGGCCAGCGAGTGGAAAGAGCTGGTTCGCTCGGCGGTGGCGCGGATCCGCGGCGGCGAGCTGGAGAAGGTGGTGCTGGCCCGGGCGTGCCGGGCCCGGAGCGAGGCGCGGCTCGATCCGGCGCGGATTCTGGGCCGGCTCCGCGCCGATTATCCGGGTTGCTTTGTCTTCGCGATCGCGCGGGGCGATCGGTGCTTTCTTGGCGCGTCGCCCGAGCAGTTGGTCAGCCTCCGCCAGGGAATGGTCCGGACGATCTGCCTGGCCGGATCCGGCGCCCGCGGTGCCACGGTCGAGGATGACTGTCGCCTGGGCGACGAGCTGCTCGCGAGCGCGAAAAACCGCTCCGAGCACGCGATCGTGGCGCGCGGCATTCGCGACCGCCTGGCCGGCGCCGGCGTCCAGCTCGCGCCGTCCGGCGCGCCATCGCTCTTGAAACTGCGCAACATCCAACACCTCGCCACGCCGATCATCGGGCATGCGCCCGGCGATCTCGCCATCCTGGACCTGATCGCGAAGCTTCATCCGACGCCGTCGGTCGGCGGCCAGCCAGGGGACGCCGCGCTTCGATTCATTCGCGACCACGAAGGGCTCGACCGCGGCTGGTACGCCGGTCCGGTCGGCTGGCTGGACGCCTGGGGCCAGGGCGAGTTCGCGGTGGCGATTCGCTCGGCGCTGCTGAGCGGAGACGTGGCGACGCTGTTCGCCGGCTGCGGCATCGTCGCAGACTCCGATCCAGAGCTCGAATACGCCGAATCCTGCCTCAAGCTGAAGCCGATGCTGTCGGCGCTGGCGTCGGCTCAGAATGGGGAGCCGGCCGGCTTGCCCGGGGTGACCGTGCTTCCCTCACCCCCTACCCCTTCCCCCAGACGCGGGGGAAGGGGTAGGGGGTGAGGGAGTCCAACGGTGACGTCTGACGACGCGAGCCGGCGGGTGCTCGACGTTTTCGTCGGGGCGCTGATCGACGAGCTGCTGCGATCTGGCCTCCAGCACTTCTGCGTCTGCCCAGGCTCGCGCTCCACGCCACTCGCGCTATTGGTGGCGCGGCGCCCCGAGGCGCGCCTCTGGATGCACGTCGACGAGCGCTCCGCCGCCTACTTCGGCCTTGGTCTGGCGAAGGCCCGGCGCGGGCCGGTCGCGCTGATCTGCACGTCGGGGACGGCCGCGGCCAACTTCTTTCCCGCGGTCGTCGAGGCCTACTACGCCCGGGTTCCCCTGATTGTCCTCACCGCCGATCGCCCCCACGAGCTGCGTGACCGCGGCGCGCCCCAGACGATCGACCAGTGCCGCCTCTACGGGACGCACGTCAAGTGGTTCGTCGATCTGGCCGAGCCGGACGCGAGCCCGACGCTGGTGCGCGACGCACGAACTATCGCCAGCCGCGCCGTCGTGATCGCCAGCCGGGGCCCGGCCGGCCCGGTCCACCTCAACTGCCCGTTCCGCGAGCCGCTGATTCCAAATGGGCGCGCCGCCTCGCCCCCTCTCCCAGAGGGAGAGGGGAGCCTTCGTGCGCGCTCGGACGTCTCGCACATCACGCTTGGCGATCGACGGCCCGCCATCGCCGTCGCGTCTGGACGTCCTTCCCCTTCCGGCGATCTCGTCGCCACCCTGGCCGACGATCTCCTCGCCCGCCCCCGCGGGCTCATCGTCTGCGGACCAGGTGATGAGCCGCGGCTTGCCTCGGCGGTGACTCAGCTCGCCCGGGCGCTCGACTATCCGATCCTGG
The DNA here is from genome assembly GCA_050695695.1 of Chloroflexota bacterium. GTDB lineage: Bacteria > Chloroflexota > UBA6077 > FW602-bin22 > CADDYW01 > JAJPKB01. The sequence continues at coordinate 4,950 of JBOGTX010000296.1, read as the reverse complement.
CGGATCCACTGTCCGGTCTGCGCTGTGGCGACCACGACCGAGGACGAGTGCTGGATTGCTATGACGTCTTCCTGCGCGATCCCGGCTTCGTCGAGCGGCTCGTGCCCGACGTCGTGCTCCGCTTCGGCGCGCCGCTGACTTCCAAGGCGGTCTCAGTCTTTGGGCAAAGGCACGATTGCCGTCAGATCGTCGTCGACGGAGACGGTGGGTGGGAGGATCCAACGCTATCGGCAACCGATTTCTACCACGTCGACGCGCCCGCGCTTTGCCTGGCGCTGGCCGAAGGGGCGCGGCGGCGCCGAGGTCAGGACGATGGACCCGGGATGCGGTCGCCCTGGACGGCCTCCTGGCTCTCGGCCGATCGGTGCGCCCGTCAAGCGGTCGCGACGTTCCTGGCGCGGGTCGACGAGACCTTCGAGGGCAAGGTCTTCGCCGAGCTCGCCGAGATCCTGCCGGGCGGGACCACCCTCTACGCCGGCAACAGCATGCCGGTGCGCGACCTTGACACTTTCTTCCCGGGGAGCGATCGGTCGATTCGCTTTCTGGCCAATCGGGGGGTGAATGGCATCGACGGGGTGGTGTCGAGCGCGCTGGGCGCGAGCGCCGCGACCGACGGGCCGCTCGTCCTGGTCATCGGCGACCTGTCGTTCTACCACGATTTGAACGGGCTGCTGGCCGCCCGAAGGCACGGATTGTCCATCACGATCGTCCTCCTCAACAACGACGGCGGAGGCATCTTCTCGTTCTTGCCGCAGGCGGACGAGCCGGAGCACTTCGAGACGCTCTTCGGCACGCCTCACGGCCTCGAATTTCGCCCGGCGGTCGAGATGTACGGCGGGCGGTTCGAGCGGGTGACGACCTGGGATCGGTTCCAGCCTGCCATTCGGGCATCGCTCGATTCGATCGGTCTGACAGTGATCGAGGTGCGCACCGACCGCGCGCGTAACGTCGCGCTTCACCGCGAGATCTGGCGGGCCGCCGCGCCGGCGGTGATGCGCGCGCTGGAGCAAGTGGGGGACAAAGGGTGAGTCGACTTCCCGTCAACGGGTGCGCCTATCACGTTGAGATCGGTGGGACCGGCCCGCCATTGGTGGCCCTGCACGGCTTTACCGGCAGCGCCGAGACCTGGGCGCCCTTCCGCGCCGCCTTCGGGCGGCAGTTCACCCTGATCGCGATCGACCTGCTCGGCCATGGCCGGACCGAGTGCCCACCGGATCCCCGACGCTACCGCATGGACCGAACGATCGAGGACCTGGTGGCGATTCTCGATCGGCTCGGACTCGCTCGGGTCGACCTGCTCGGCTATTCCATGGGTGGCCGGGTGGCGCTACACGTCGCCGTCGCCGCCCCTGATCGGATCCACACACTCGCGCTCGAAGGCGCCTCGCCCGGCATCCCCCTGGCGACCGACCGCGCGGCGCGGGCGCGATCCGACAGTGTGCTGGCCGACTTGATCGAGGGCGAGGGCATCGAGGCGTTCGTCGAGCGTTGGGAGCAAGTACCGCTCTTCGCGAGCCAGCGCGGACTTCCGGCCGAGGTCAGGGCGGCACTGCGCTGCCAGCGTCTCCGCGGCAATCCGTTGGGGCTGGCGAACAGCCTGCGGGGGATCGGGGCCGGCGACGTGGAGCCGCTGCTCGATCGCCTGGGCCAGGTCTCGGCGCCCACGCTGTTGATCGTCGGCGCGTTCGACGAGAAATATCGCGCGCTGGGGCGGGAGATGGCCGGCCGCCTCCCGACCGCGACCCTGGCGGTCGTGCCGGGCGCCGGCCACGCCGTTCACCTGGAACAGCCGGACGTATTCACCAAGATCGTCCTCGAGTTTCTGGAGCAGTTTCGGCCAGCGGGCGCCTGAATGGATGCCATTGCCGCCGCGTCAAGGCGATGGCGGCGCGCTCGGCGCGCCTCCCGGGTTCCCCCTCTCCACTTCCGGTGGAGAGGGGGTGAGGCCACGTGCCCATTCGGCGCGCGCGACGACGACGTCAAGGATTGAGCGGGACGAAAATGAGGGAGGCTATGTCGATCGATTGGCGGAAAGTCAGCGAGTATCAAGACATCATTTACGAGCACGGCGAAGGAATCGCGAAGATCACGATCAACCGTCCGGAGGTCCACAACGCCTTCCGCCCGCTGACCCTCTTCGAGCTGATGGCGGCGTTCAACCACGCCCACGAGGATCCGTCGATCGGCGTGGTGCTTTTGACTGGCGCGGGGACAAAGGCGTTTTGCTCCGGGGGAGATCAGCGGGTTCGCGGCGAGGGCGGCTACGTCGGCGACGATGGCGTGCCGCGGCTGAACGTCCTCGAGCTCCAGCAGAAGATTCGGACGATGCCGAAGCCGGTCATCGCCGTGGTGGCCGGGTACGCGGTCGGGGGCGGCCACGTATTGCACCTGGTCTGCGACCTGACGATCGCCGCCGAGAACGCCGTCTTCGGACAGGCCGGCCCGAGGGTCGGGAGCTTCGACGCCGGCTACGGCGCGACCTACCTCGCCCGGGTGGTGGGCCACAAGAAGGCCCGAGAGATCTGGTACCTCTGCCGCCGGTATTCGGCGCAAGACGCGCTGGCCATGGGGCTGGTTAACACCGTGGTGCCGCTCGATCGACTCGAGGACGAGGCGGTCCAGTGGGCACGGGAGATCCTCGAAAAGAGCCCGACGGCGATTCGGTTCTTGAAGGCGGCTTTCAACGCCGACACCGACGGTCTTGCCGGTCTCCAACAACTGGCCGGCGACGCGACGTTGCTCTACTACCTGACCGAGGAAGCCAAAGAGGGGCGAAACGCATTTCTCGAGAAGCGCAAGCCCGATTTCTCCAAATTCCCGCGGTTTCCGTAGAGGCAGCGCATGGCCGAAAGTGTGACCGCCGTCCGATCGCGCCTCTGGTCGGCCTGGATCATGACCGCTCGGCCGGCGACCCTGCCGGCGGCGATCGTACCGGTGGTGGTCGGCACCGCCGTGGCCGGCCACGGTCTCCCCCGGCCGCTCTCCTTTCTCGCCGCGCTCGCCGCGGCCCTGCTGATCCAGATCGGAACCAACTTCGCCAACGACCTGTTCGACTTCCAGAAGGGCGCGGATACCGCCGAGCGCCTGGGGCCGAGACGGGTGATTCAGGGGGGATTGGCGACGCCGGACCAGGTCGCGCGCGCCACCGCGCTCACTCTGGGGCTGGCGACGCTGATCGGCGCCTACCTGGTGATGGTCAGCGGCTGGCCAATCGCGGTCGTTGGCCTGCTCTCGATCGTGTGCTGTCTCGCCTATACCGGAGGGCCCTGGCCCCTCGGCTACCACGGCCTCGGGGACCTCTGCGTCTTCGTATTCTTCGGCGTTATCGCCGTGGTGGGTAGCGCCTACCTGCAAACCGGCCGGGTGTCGGCCCTGGCCATCGCCGCCTCGCTCCCGGTCGGGCTGCTGGTGACCGCCATTCTGATCGTCAACAACCTGCGCGATCTCGAAACCGATCGGGTGGCCGGCAAGCATACGCTGGCCGTACGGCTCGGCCGGGACGGGACGCGCCGGGAGTTCGCCCTGGCGGTGCTGGGCGCGTACTGCGTGCCAATTGGCCTTCGACTGGTGGGAGCGGTGGGCGGCTGGTTCTGGCTTCCCGAGCTGACCCTTCCCCTCGCGCTGTCACTGGTGCTGACGATCGCTCGGGCGTCCGATGGTCCAACCTTGAATCGCGCCCTTAAGCGCACCGGCCAGCTTCACCTGCTCTTCGGGCTGCTCTTCGCGGCCAGCCTGCTCTGATGAACGTTCGCCGAATCCGCTGGGATGGATTCCGAATTCCACTGTTGAGGCCGTTCGAGACCGCCCACGGCGCCTTGACCTGCCGCGAGGGCCTGCTGGTCCAGGTGATCACCGATCTCGGACTGGTCGGACTGGGCGAGATCTCGCCACTCCCGGCCTTCTCCGGCGCGACCGTCGCCGCTGCGCTGGCGGTCCTGCGTCGCTGGGCGCCAGCGTTGATCGGCGTGGCGGTCGACGGCCTCGACCGGCGATTGACGACGCTCGACACGGGCGAGCCGGGCGCGAGCACGGTGCGCTGCGGACTCGACGTCGCGGCGTGCGACGTCCTCGCGCGCGCGAGGGGTAGCTCGGTCGCGGAGCTGCTCGGCGGCGTGGCGCGGCCGCTGGTTCCGGTCAACGCGACGGTGGCCTCGGTCACCCCGCTGGTCGCCGCGGAGGCGGCCGGCGCGGCGGTCGCGGCCGGGTACCGGTGCGTGAAGCTCAAGGTCGGAACCGCCCCATCCTGGCAGAAAGAAGTCGAGCGCGTCGCGGTCGTGCGCGAGGCGATCGGCCCGGCAACTCGGTTGCGGCTGGACGCGAACGGGGCCTGGGACGTCGATTCAGCTATCCGCACCCTCCAGGCGCTTGAGCGCTTCGATCTCGAGCTGGTCGAGCAGCCGGTCCCGGCCGATGATCTGGTCGGCCTCGGCAGAGTACGGCACGCGACGCGGATTCCGATCGCCGCCGACGAGTCAGTCTCCGGCCCCGCGCGAGCGCGCGAGATCCTCGAGACCGGCGCCGCCGACGTGCTCATCGTCAAGCCAATGGTAGTCGGCGGCCTCCGATCGGCCCGGGCGATCGTCGAGCTGGCGCGCCTGGCCGGACGACGGGCGATCGTGACCACGACGATCGATGCGGGGATCGGTACCATGGCCGCGCTTCACCTCGCGGCAACGGTTCTCGACGGCGCGCTGGCCCACGGGATCGCGACCGGCGCGTTACTCGCCGGCGATCTGATCGACAAGCCACTGGCGGTCGAGCGGGGCGCGATGCGACTTTTTCGACGGCCCGGCCTCGGCGTCGAGATCGACCCGGAGCAGCTTCGGCGATTCGGCAGCGGGGTGCGGGGGGAGGCTTGAGATGGATGCTCTCTCGAACACCCGATCCACCGTGGTCCCGGATTGGCCTGGTCAGCGCGCGCACCTCTCCGGGGATCGGCTAGCGCTGATC
>JBOGTX010000295.1:0-6655 GCA_050695695.1 Chloroflexota bacterium | reverse complement strand
TCAATCCCCTATTCGGGATTCTCAGCTTTCCGACAGGGCAGCGCAACGCGACGCTGGCCAGCCTGGCGTGGTTTCAATCCCCTATTCGGGATTCTCAGCTTTCCGACGCCATGAGATGGCCGAGGCGGATGTGGTCGTCGAACACGTTTCAATCCCCTATTCGGGATTCTCAGCTTTCCGACAGCAGGGCTCCGGGCGCCCAGTTTGCCGTGTCTGGGCGCTGGTTATTGTAGCACGTGGGGGCGTTTTGCGAGCACCTCCTCCCGCGATTGCCGAAACTCGTCGCCGTGAATTCGGCGTCGCATCGGATCTGGTGGTATCACTGGGGAATTCGCCATCGAGCACCTCCAGGGTTTTTGCCAGTGCCGGAGCGCTCGCGGGATCGACGCCAACGTCGCGGGCCGCTGGTTGGCGAAACAATCCCGACGCGTGGGGATGGACCTCTCGGCCGGGGCTAACTGGCTCGGGTTTGCCTCAGACGAGGTAGGCGATCGGGTCCGCCGGGGCCGGGCCCCCGATCGTCTCGACCCGCTTTTCACAGCCCTGGCAGAGCTGGTAAATCCGAATGTGGTCTTCCGCCGGCTTGATCTGCCTGGCCACCCGGCTCATCAACTGGATGTGCTGCTTGCGGGTCAGGTAACACTCGAAGAGGCTGTACTGACGCCACTGGCCAAAGGCGCTCAGCGTCTTGTGGACGCGCGCCCGCCGGCGATCGTCGGGTATGTCGTAGCAGATGACGTAGAGCTCGGTGTCCCTGGCTGAACCTGGCATGGTGCTCGACTCCGCTCACCGGGTGATGAATTCCGGATAGTCGGGAATGTCGCCGGTCAGCGCCTTGGCCAGCAACCGCGCCTGGAGCTCGAGGCACCGTCGGTAGGTCGCCTTGTACCCGAACGTGGGGTGCGCGATCTCGTCGGTCAGGCGCTCCTCGTAGCGTTGGAGAAAGCGCCGGCGGGCCGCGTCGGTCAGGCGGTAGCTGCCAAGCTCGTCCACGAAGTCGTCTGGCTTGAGCTCGTGGTTGTTGAGCATGCGCAGCACCACCGAGTCGACGATCAGCGGGCGAAACTCTTCCATCAGGTCCAACGCCAGCGCCGGCCGCCCGTACACCGCGACGTGGAGAAACCCCACGTACGGGTCCATCCCCACGACGTTCACCGCCGAGCCCGCGTCCGCCGCCAGCAGCGCGTAACCGAAGCTCAGCAGCGCGTTGACCGGATCGGTCGGCGGGCGGCGCGTCCGTCGCTCGAAGTGGAAGCCGTCGGCCCGGATCAGATTGTCGAACACGCCGAAGTAGGCCGCGCTCGCCGCCCCCTCGATCCCGCGTAGCTGGTCGATCGCCTCGGCGCCCTCCGCGTTGTCGAGGCCGGCCTTGAGCCGGGCCGCGGCATCGGCGATCGAGAGGTCGTCCGTTTTGCGGTTGGAGCGCAACAGGCCGGTTCGCAGGTTGGTCAGCTTTCCCACGACGAATCGCCGCGCCAGGTCAAGCGTCCGCTCGGGGTCGGCGGCCGCCCGGTGCTGGGCGATCCGCAGCGGCGCGTTCTTGCTGAACTCGCCTGAAAGGCGCCCCCGAAACCGCCCGTAGTACGACAGCAGGCAGACGTCGATCTGATGATCGAGGAACGCGTGGATCGCCGGCATGGTCAGGGTCACGTTTCCGATGACGACCACCCGGTCGATCTTGAGCATCGGCACGTCGACCTTGCGCGCCGGCTGGCCGGTCTCGCGGTCCTCCGGCACCCGAACGACGATGACCTCGCCGTCTTTCTGAACGACCGCGCGCTGCTCCGTGAGGTAGAGAGTTGACATGTCGTCGCTCACTCCCTCGATCCGATCAACTGCCGGACTTCCCGGGGCAGACACAACGGCTCCAGGCTGCAATCGCGGCAGCGTCGGTCGTCGACCAGCGGCGGTGGCAGCTTCGCGGACCGGGCGACCGCCCGGGCACCGTCGATCGCGTCTTCGGTGAGACGGCGTAGCTCCGGGGTGAACGACACCGAGACCCGGCGACGCGGCTGGAAGTAGAACACGAAACCGCGCGCGATCGGCTGACCGAGCCGCTCCTCGAGGCAGAGCGCCGCCGCGCAGAGCTGCACGTGGTCGTTGAGCCAGCGCCCACCCCGACCTTTCTTGTATTCGACCGGCACGGTGCCAGCCGTCCCTTCTTCCACCAGGTCGACGACCCCCACCAGGCGCAGGCGGTCCGAATACACCCGCACGCTTCGCCGCACCGTCGTGTCGTCGAGGTGCTCGGTCCCCCCGGCGTCGGTGCGCTCGTGGCGGACCTGCCCCTCGAGGACGTGCTCGTTGACGAGCATCTCGCCCAGCACGTGTTCGTAATAGAAGCGGCGCGGGCAGTATTCGTAGGCGTTCAGCATCGAGATCGGTAGGTAGTCATCGTCCATTGCCTCTCTCCATCGCGCGCGATTGGCGCTCACGACCGCGCCTCACTCGCGCACCATTCCCCGGATCCGTCGCGTCTGGCCCATGCCCATCGTCGTCTTGCGACCGACTCCCGTGTAGAAGGCGACATCGGCCAGCGCGTTGAGTTGACGCAGCGTGTCGTCGTCCCATCCCACCCCCTTCGCCTCGTAGCGGCACCAACCGACGAAGCCGATCTCCGGGCGATGGTCCATCTGAAGGGCCAGCGTTCGCAGATCGTAGCCGGTCTCGACGAGCTGCTGGCTCAACAACGGCTCGAGCCGTTCGTCCAGCGCTGGCCCGGCCAGTTTGTCCCAACGTCGGCGCAATGCGTTGAAAACCAGCGTCGCCGTCGGAAAGAAGCTCAACCGCGCGCCAGACGGGCCGGACCCGAGCGAGAAGCTCGTCGGGGTCACGAACTCGAGGGTGACCGATCGGGACGGTCGCGCCCCGGCGCTGATCTCCTCCAGGGTCGTCGCGCCCGACCAGCCGCCCGGGACGGTGCTCACGTCGGCGATTGTCAGGCGCGCCGACCCAGCCCGGACGACCGTCGTCGGCTCGCGGCGAAACTTCTGGATCAGCGCCGCGAAGACCCGGTCGTCGAGGATCGTGAAGCGGAGCCGGCCGCGCTGGCCCGGCCGAACGACGCCGGTCAATGGCCGGTCCTCGACCTCGTGGAGGACCGGCGACACGGTGAAAGGCTTGCGGTCGGACGGCGCGTGGAGCGCTTCGGCCAGCTCTGGATCCACCTGGCGCACCAGGTCCAGGAACAGCGCGTGCGCGAAGTGCCCGGTGGTCGGGGCCAGCTCGGCCGCGTCGTCGACGATGACCGTGGCGATCAAAGAGTAAAGCACGCCTTTTCCTCAAACGATGATGGTGGCGCCGCCCGCGGACTCCCGTCGCCGCCAGAGGTGGATCGACGGCCGGAGCTCCGCCTCGGCGAAAAGCGCGCCGGTTCCCAGGGCGCAGACGTACCGGTGCTGGCGCGCGTCGCTCGTCGAGCCAACCGACAGCGTCTGAATCCGAATCCCGGCGTCCCGCGCCAGCGCCTTCAATTGCCCGGCCGGGCGCGACTCCTCGGGGAGAGCCAGCGCCACGATGTAGTGATCGGCCCAGCCAGCCAGCAGCTCGGACGGAAGGCGTCCGTTCGCGATCTCGAGGGTCGTGCCGCGGAGCGCGCGCGGTACGCCAAGGAAACGGTCCTCCCACGTCGCGAGGTCGTCGTCGACCTCGAGGTGAAGCCCGATCCGAAGCCGCTCGTCGGGCGCGCGCCGGCCGACCAGCGCGCAGTAAAACGCGGCGTCATCGGTCTCGGGGCGCGCGCAGGCGCTTCTCCAGGTTGCGTTCGACGCGAAATACCGCGCCTGGTAATTCGTCGCGACGTGCAACACGTCGTAGCGGCTGACGTCCGAGCTTGCCAGCAGGTGCTCCGGGTCAAAGATCAGCGCCTCCGGCGCCGAGAACGCCTCGCGAAAGCTGAACGCCGCCTTGAGAACCTGGTACTTTTGCAGCCGCTCGTCCAGCCAGTCGCGGGCGCTCTCGCCCATTGGGCTGCCGGGGCGCTTGATCTCCACGATCAGCCGGCGGCGGTCCAGGTCGGAGTAGGTCCGGTGGTAATCCCGTTCGTTCTGTTGAATGAAGGCATCGGCGATCCGGGCCACGTTCCGATCGGTCGGCGCTTCGATTCCCCGCAAGGATTCTTCGAGCTTGACGAAAGCGCGCGTCTTCGTCAGCAGGCGATCGAAGGTCAGGCGCGAGCTGGCGGCGAAGAGCTCGCGCACGCTCTCGTAGAGTCGGCGAACGTCCTCGCGCTCGTCCGGAGCGGTCATCTGATAAAGGTGGTAGATCGGCAGGAACGCCTCGCCGATCGCGCCCGACCGGAGGTAGCTGAAAAGGTGGTGCCGGTGGGGCAGGCCACGAAGCGCCGCCAGGAATTCCGCTCGCGGCACCCGCCGCCCGTCGAGCGATTGGACCGCCTGGTAGATCTCGTCCGGTACGATTCCGACGACGTCGCCTGGCTGGTCGGTGACCGCTTTGCCGAGCACCCGTCCGGCCCGCCCGAGGCGCTGGACCAACTCGTCGGCGAAGCGCGCGTCGAAGTAGAGAAAGTCGATGCTTTGCCGAGCCTTGTCCGCGCGCTCGAAGTTGTAGCCAACGTCCACCGTGGGCGTCGCGATCAGAAAATCCGCCGACCGGGCCAGCTCGCGGGAGGCCGCGTTCTCGGCGCCGGTCATCCGCGCCATGCGGTTTTCCAGCCCGCCGGCCCGCAGGTGGTCGTAGACCAGGTTGACTCGCCAGAGCGCGCTCGAGATGACCGCGCCGTGCTCGCCACGTTCGAGCCGCCGTCCAATCTGGCCAGCCTCGGCGCGGTCGATCAGCGCTTCGAGCCCGGCTCGCTCCTCGGTCGAGAACAGGCGCAGACGGATCGGCGCCAGGCTCGGGGTCGTCGGCAGGTCCGGCGCCGGCCGGTCGGGCGAGACTTCCGCCGTCGGAACCGCGAGCCGCTCCAGATAGTCGCGAAGCTTCGGGTGCGGCGTGGCCGAGAGGAGGCAGACCTGGTGCCCCGCGTCGAAGTAGCCGTAGTCGCGCAGGATGCCGAGGAAAAAGAGGAAGCTGGCGAACTGCTTCTGGTTATAATAATGGAATTCGTCGATGATGAGGTAGTGGAACCGGAAGAGCGCGCGAAACAGGTTCGCCCGATCGAGCCGATTGAAGCGAAAGAAGAGCTGCGCGTAGAACAGGTCGGGGTTCATCACGAGCAGCAGGGGTCGCCTCGCGTCGAGGCCAAGCGCGGCGCGCGGGTCTTGCAGGAACTGGTGGAAGCGGTCCGCCCGGCGGATGCCCGAGATTCCCGGCAGCCCCTTCAGGCGGTCGATCTCCTCGGCGGTGATCCGTCGTACGACGTGGCTCAGCCCGGCCTGCTCGACGAACGCCCGCGCGTCGCGCGCGTGCTGGGCGAGGAGCTCATTGGTCGGGGCGAGGAAGAGGCAGTCGTGGTCGCGGTGACGATCGAGCAGCGGCAGGAGCGCGGCGGTCGTCTTGCCCACGCCGGTGGGAAAGGTGTTGATCGTCAGGCGAGACGACTGGCTGGCCTGGTGGGTTAGCCACTGGTGGTAGAGCGGGAGGCGCCCTCCCATGGCCGCGCCAAAAGGATTCTCCGGCCAGACGCGCTCTCGACTTCCCGCCAGCTCGACCTCGATCACAGCCCCTCCAGCCCGAAGCGCATGCCATCGGGCAGCAGAGTGTCGTCGGCAAGTCGATAGAAGCGGCCGGAGAGCCGGGTGCGCGAGGTCAGCGGCGTCGGATGAATCGCGTGCAGCGTGAAGACGCGGAGGGTATCGCCGCCGGGCAGGTCGCGCGGGTTGAGTAAGAACGGCACGTCGACCGCGTCGCGCTCCTCGATCGTCCAGGTCGGGCGCGCCCAGTCGATCCGTGCCTTGCTGTCGAACTTCCCCAGGCGCACGTAGCGCGGCGGGCGCCGATCGCGATCTCGGTTGTCGAGCAGGTAGAAGACCGCGCGGCAGCCCCGCCCGAGCATGCGAATCCGCCCGCTCTGGGGAAAGTTCGCCGGGCGGGCCTTCTCGCGTCGGTCGAGCGTCGTCGCGTTTTGATCGAACCGGTACCAGTAGGTATCGGACAGCGCGTTGAACTGAGTGACGGTGAATCGGATCGTCTCCTGGCGAAACGTCCCCGGCGTCACGTAGACGTCCTCCCGATTCAGCGCCTCCAGGTCCTCCCGGTAACGCGGGCCGCCCGAGCGATGGTAGGGCGACTGGCAGAGCCCGAGCGCGTAGGCGAGCGCGTAGTTGCCCAGCAGCGGCTCGGTCTGGAAGAAGGCCGACACCTCGCGGCTCGCGAAGAACGTCGGCTCCAGCAGGGTTAGCTCAGCGCGATGGATTTGCATAGCTCGCCTCGATCGAGCGCAGCCATTCCGCCACCGCCGGCGGCTCGCGGAACCGCGCGACCAGCTCGGACAGCGCGCCGTCGAGCTCGCGGCCGCGCACGACGACCGGCTTCCGACTGGCTACGCCCGGCAGCAGGGCGTCGATCGCGTCGTTCGTCGCCGCCCGCAGCGGCTCGTCGGCGATCGGAAAGGGCAGCGCGCCGTCGTTTGCCAGCCGATCGTAGATCGCCTGGGTCAGCTCGAGATTGCTGAAGATCTCGCAATCGGTCAGGATGACCGCCACGACGCTGTTCCTCACCCGCCCCTGCCGACTGGAGACCGCGCCGTAGCGGG
>JBOGTX010000294.1:0-3774 GCA_050695695.1 Chloroflexota bacterium | reverse complement strand
GTAGATCTCGGCAAGGGTCGGCAGGTGCGACGGCCCTTCCCAAATCCGATTGAAGGCCTCGATTCCGATCTGTTGGACCAGCGCATTGACGAACCGTTCGCCCAGCCGATACTGTTCCAGCTTCATGTCCAGGCCGGTCAAGCGAGTGAAGAGCCGATCCCCGAATGGCCGCTGCTCGTTGCGCGCCTCGAAGCGCTTCTTCATGAGCGGATAGGTCTCGAGCAATCCTTCCCCGACGACGTCCATCACGTGGTTGCTGTAGCCTTCGAGCAGGCACATCAGTGCCTGGAGCTTCTGGAAGATCTCCTTCTGCTCGTCAGTCATGAACAGCTCGATCGCCGTCTGAGTGCGCGGCAGGTTCTGCCAGACCCGCTGGGCGAGTCCGGCCATGCCGCCCGGCCCCACCGCGAAGCGGCCAAGATCGCGCCCCACACTGTCGAAATACTGGCCAAGGAGATCGTTCATGTAGTCGCGTAGCCAGGGATGCGCCTCGAACTCGTAGGCGTGGGTGGTCTCGTGCAGCGCGATCCAGGTCCGGAAATCGCGACCGTCCAAACGGAGCCGTAGTTCCGAGAAGGCGATGTTGGGCTCGACGAAGTAGAGGCGCCCGGTGGTGACCGGCTCCCGCCCCAGCAAGGCGGTGTCGTACTGGCCCAGCACCCGTCGGGCCAGATAACCGAGCAGAAGCCCGAGCTGCCCGCTGAGCACGACCTGATTGACCTCGCCAAGGACGTGCGTGCCGACGCTGGCGTTGCGCAAGGCTTGCCGGTTCATCGACTCCAGCGGCTCGAAGAGCTGTCGGAAGCTCGCGATGTTCGCGTCGATCCACTGGAAGCGATCGAACGTCTCGACGCTGCTCAAGGGGAGCGGGAGCGACTGCTTCAAATACCGTCCGATGACGTCCTCGCTCCGCCGAACCATCGCGCGGTATTCGTCCGCCGATTCGGCGGGAATGGCCGCGGCGCCCGAATCTCGACGGGTCACCCCTCGGGCGATCGTCCTCGCCCGGTCCCATTGGATCAAGCGTGGCGGCTCACCAAGCGTCCGCCGGCTCGCGACGTACACGAATCCGGCGACGGCGCCGAGCACCAGTCCGCGCATCGCGGCGCGTGATAAGTCCACATCCCCTCCCTGGATCCACCGGTTGGTTCGCCTGGCTCGCGCCTATCTCAAGACCCGCGCGTCGCCGACGCGGCGCGTGAGCCGCTCCTGGTCGAAATACTCCAGCAGCGCGAGGGCGTACTTTCGACTCGTGTCGAACAGGTCGCGCACCTCGCTCACGCTGATCGAGCCCTGCTCGCGCGCGCGCTCGACGATCCGCGATCGCAGCGCGGCGAAGGCGTCCGCCGCGAAGGCGATCGACTCGCTCACCCGCACGATCCTGCCGAGTCCAACCAGCGCGGCAAGCAGCTCGTCGTCGATCTCGAATCGGGTCACCAGGTCGTCGAGCGATGGCGGCGCGTACGGCTGGGCGCCCAGCTCGGCCAAAAACTCTCTGACCCGACGCTCCTGCTCCGCGCTCAGGGCCACCCGATGCGCCGGAAGGCGGACGATCGAGTCTTCGACGACGATGGCAATTGACGCGCCGAGGTGATCGACGAGCGCCGAAAAATCCCGCCCGGACAGATGGAGTCGGCTTTTCAGCTCCTCGCGCGGCATGCCGTCCCGGAGAGGAAAGCGGCGGTGGTAATCGTCAAGCGCCCGCTCGACCTCGGATCGCAGCGCGTCCAGCGCCGCCGTCGGCAGGTAGGCATCGCCCAGCCGGACGATTCGCCCCGCGTCGAGAAGCTGCTCGATCAGGGCGTGGACCCGATCGGCGCTGAATCCGGTCGTCTCCCCGATCGCCGCTACGCCCTTGCCGAATCGGCCCGCCAGCGCGTTCACGAGAATGTCCCCTGGCGCGCCCTGTTCCAGGATCTCGAGGCGCTGGACGACGTCGTCCTGCTGGCGGCGATGCCGCCGCGCGTGCAGCTCGATCACCTCGCCGCCGCCAAGCGTCTCGTTCGGACTTCGGAGCACGAAGCGGTCGCCCTTGACGACGGCCACCGGTTCGGCAAACCGAAGCTGGGCCCAGCCGTCCTGGCCGGGGGCGATCGAGTCCGCGTCGAGCACTCGAACCAGGGCCATCGTTTCGGCGCTCCCGGTGTGAAAGCTGACCCGCGCGTTGTGCGCCAACGGTGGCGCCTGACTCAGCACCCGAACGCGCGCGTCCACCGCGAGCGTCGGGTGCAGCCAGCCCGGCGTCGTCACGACCTGCCCGCGCCGCAGGTCGTCCACCCCGAGGCCCACCAGGTTCACCGCGACCCGGGCCCCCGGCGGCGCCTGCTCGACTTTTTGCTTGTGGGTCTGGATGCCGCGGGCACGGGTGCGCGGGCCGCCTGGCTGAATTTCGAGATCCTCGCCCACCCGCAGCGCGCCGTCAACGAGCGTCCCGGTGACCACCGTGCCGAAGCCGGCAATCGTGAAAACCCGATCGATCGGCACCCGTGGCCGCCCAAGATCCGGCTTCGGCGGGGTGTCGTCCAGCGCCTGGTCAAGCGCCGAGAGCAGGTCCGGGAGCCCCGCCCCGGTCGTTGCCGATACCGCCAGGATCGGCGCGCCGCGCAGCTCCGAGCGTTCGACCCGCTCCGCGACGTCGGCACGGACGAGCTCGAGCCAGTCATCCTCGACCAGGTCGCGCTTGGTCAGCGCTACCACCGCGCGCTTGGCGCGCAGCAATTCGAGGATCGCCAGGTGCTCTTCGGTTTGCGGCATGATCCCTTCGTCGGCCGCGATCACCAGCAGCGCCAGGTCGATTCCGCCAACCCCGGCCAGCATGTTCTTGATGAAGCGCTCGTGGCCCGGGACGTCGACGACGCTGACCTCGCGGCCGCTGGGCAACCGCAGCCAGGCGAATCCGAGGTCGATGGTCATGCCGCGCTCTTTCTCTTCGCGTAAGCGGTCGGGGTCGATGCCGGTGAGCGCCTTGACCAGGGTGGATTTTCCGTGGTCGATGTGGCCGGCCGTGCCGATGACGTACATGCCGTCTCTCGCTAGGGCGGATGCTCAGGGGACGATTCGCCAACCCGCGCGCTGCAATTGGCGGGCCCGCTGGCTGACGTCGACCGTCCCATCGTAGCTATTATGCATCTGGACGATCCGCCGCTCCGCCAGGTTGAACACGATCACCCCGGTCCGGGTCGGGCGCAGGCTGGCCTCGCGAGTCACATCGTCCACGACCCGGAACGCCGGCCATTCATCGGACGAAAAGTGCTCGATCGCCTCGTGGATCGAGCGATAATGACCGGCGACGTTGTGCTCGTCGAAGACGGCGAGGCCACAGCTCACGTATTCGCGCAAGGTCCGATTCCGGCGAGCGGTGGCATTGAGGAAAGCGGAAAAGGTCGACGCTCCCGACACGCACGCTTCCAGCAGGCTGGCCAGCGCGCCCCCGTCGTACACGAAGCTCACCGCGCCGTCGCGGTCGACGATGGTGTATCGAATCGCGTTCATCCTCATCCTCCCCACTCTCCTGCGCTAGCATCATAGCATGGTGGACCGATGACGTGCACCGGCTGGGGAAGACAGGGTGGAATTCGGCAGGGGCTCCCTCACCCCCTACTCCCTCTCCCAGCCGCGAGAGAGGGGTCTTGAGACAAGCGTCTCTGCGCAGACCCTTCCCCCGCGCACTGGAGGAAGGTCAGCTCGTTCTGGCTGCCACGATGCCGACTACTTCTCGACTGGCACCCCGACCAGACTACCCCACTCGGTCCACGAGCCGTCGTAGTTCCGTAC
>JBOGTX010000293.1:0-1658 GCA_050695695.1 Chloroflexota bacterium | reverse complement strand
CGAGGGCCCGGCCTGGTCCCCCGACGGTGGCCGGATCGCCTACAGCGCTTCCGAGAGCAACGGCACCCCGGAAATCTTCACGATGAATGCCGATGGGACCGACGTCACTCAGTTGACCACTGACTCGGCGCAGCATCTATTCCCGGTCTGGTCGCCCGACGGTGGCCGAATCGCGTTCAGTACCAATAGTGTCGGAAATCAGCAGTTCTATCAGGTCTACGTGATGCACGCTGACGGGTCGAATGTGACACAGCTCACCACGACGCCCAGCAGGAAGGTCTTCCTGAGCTGGACGAAGGGGGGGCCCTGACCATGGCGCGAAACGACGCGACGATCGTCCCGCGCCTCGGGCCTATGGCTCTCCCGAGTAACAAATGGATCCAGGTCATGAGGTGATCGAATATGCGATGCCCACGATGCCAGACGATGAACCCGGACCAGTATCGGTTCTGTTCCAAGTGTGGCAGGCCATTGATTGGTCCATCAGAGGGGAGGCCAGTAATAGACCGGATGGAGGTGAAAGCGCCATCGTCTTCTCGCTCGCACCCCGTATTCTCGGTGGCCGGGCTCGTGATCCTCGCGATCGCCGTTCTCGGCGCAGGCGTTTGGATCGGCCGAACCGGCGCCGTGCCGGCGAGTGTGCTCGCGCTGGTTCCGGGCCAGGCTAGTCAAGGCGAAGCCGCCGCGACGTCGACGGCCCAGCTCGCGCCGACCGACACCAGGACGGTGCCCCTGGTGGTGACCGCGATCCCCACCACCGCGCCGATGGCGGCCACCGCCCCGATTGCCGTGGTCGCGACCCGGGCCGCGCCGACTGTCGCCCCGCAGCCCACGATAGAACCGGCCGAGCCCGCGCCAACGGCGGTGCCAGCTCGCACGAGTCCGACCGCGACTCAGCCGTCCGCTCAGCCCTCGGCGGTTGAGGCAGCCCACCAGCCGCTGGTATCGAATCCGTCGGACCTCGAGAGCAAGCTCAGTCCGGTGCTCGCCAGCCTGGGCGATCAGGGGAGCGGCGTTATCGTCGATCCCTATGGCTCGCTGCGCGTCGAGTACAACGCCACCCGCCAGTACGACGGCGGAGCGCTGCTGATGGTGCCGGTGCTCGTCCAGACGTACCAGGACGTCGCCAGCGGACGGGTGAACTGGAACGATTCGCTGACCGTGGACAAAGACGGGATCTACCCGGGCACCGGTATCCTGCAGTTGCACCAGGGGGCCCGGGTCACAATCCGAGATCTGGCCCAGTTGATGATCTACCACAGCGACAACACCGCGGCGAACTATCTGCTGGACCGCGTCGACCTCGCGCGAGTCAACGGGTTGACCCAGAGCCTTCAAATGAGTGGAACCCACCTGGGACGGAAGTTCAACGCGCCGGGCCAACCAACCGATCAAGAGCGGAAGGTGACGACCGCGGCTGACATGGCGAGTTTGTTCACCATGCTGGCCCGCGGGCAGTTGGTTTCCTCCCAGGCCTCGGCAGCGATGTTCGAACTGCTCGAGACGCGCGGCCAGATCGACCCGTTCTGGATCGGCACCCTCCTCGCCGACGATACGCCCGTCGCCCACATCACCGGCATGCTCCCCGGGCAGCGGACCGACGCCGGATACGTCGCGGTCAGCCCATCGCGCGGGTACGTGATCGTGCTGATGATGGG